>JBBQKM010000050.1:0-11879 GCA_038326915.1 Sphingomonadales bacterium | reverse complement strand
GGCGCTGGTGTACCAGCCATCGAACTCGCGATAGAAACCGCCGACGCGGACGCGGATCTTGTCGGTGATGGGCGCGCTGACGCTGCCGACAACCTTGTACAAGCCATTTTCGCCGACCGTGCCCTCGACATTGCCGGTCAGCACGTCCGATGGCCGCTGCGTCACATAGTTGATGGCGCCGGCGAAGGTGTTGCGGCCATAAAGCGCCGATTGCGGCCCCTTGACCACCTCGATGCGCTGCAGATCATTGAGCTCGAGATCGACGCCGGCCTTGCCAGAAAGATAGATGCCATCGAGGAAGACGCCGACGTTGAGCTGGCCGAACGTCTGGGCAGCGCCGCGGATGATCGGCAACTGGTTCTGTGCGCCGAACAGCGGCGTGTAGTTGAGACCCGGCGTCAGCTTGGCCAGATCGGCAAGGCGCTCGATGCGCGCCGACTTGATGTCGGCGGCATCGAAGGCAGTGATGGCCAGCGGCACGTCCTGCAGCTTTTCGGACCGCTTGCGCGCCGTGACGATGATTTCGCTGTTTTCGGATACGGCGGCGGTCGTGGTCTGGGCCAGCGCCGGGGCCACGAACAGCGCCGGCACGGCGATCGTCGCCAGCAGCAGGGATTTGGTCTTCAACATGGCGCGATGCCCCCCGGGTCCCGATATGTGACGCAAACATGGCGGTGGCGCGACAAAGTTGTCCAGACAAATTCCGGAACCCGATCGTTAACGATGCGTTCCTGTGGCGCAATTGTCCCAGCCATAGGCGACAAACGCCGATCGCCGTGGTGCCGCAGCGGTTTGCGGCCCCGGGGTGGTTGTGTATAGCTTGGGCGATCGATCGCCGATTTGAGGGAGAGCAAATCATGTCGTCTGCAACGTTTTCACGCCTGCTGGTTAGTGCAGCCCTATTGACCACGGTTGCCGCCTGCGGCGGTGGCGACAAGACGTCGACGGCGACATCGACGGTGACTTCGACCACCGTCGAGGCCACGGCCCCGGCCGCTGTTCCCGAAGCCACCGCGCCAGCGGCGGCGCCGGCGGCAGAAGCGGCTGCGCCCGCCGCCGTCACCCTGGCATCGCTGACCGGCGATGCCACCAAGGGCGAGCAGGTGTTTGCCCAGTGCAAGACCTGCCATGTCGCCGAAAAGGGCGTCAATCGCGTCGGTCCGTCGCTGTGGGGCGTCGTTGGCCGCTCGGCGGGCAGCATCGCCGGCTTCAAATATTCGCCGGCCAACAAGAACAGCGGCATCACCTGGACCGACGAGAAGCTGTTCACCTATCTCGAGGCGCCGCAGAAGACGATTCCCGGCACGTACATGGCCTTTGCCGGCCTGAAGAAGCCGCAGGATCGCGCCGATGTGATCGCCTATCTGAAGACCAAGGCGTGAGGCAGCTATCGGTAACGCCAAATTTGCGAAGCGAATTTGGCGTTACTGATAGACTCGCCGACGCGCCCGATCGGCGGGACGGTCGGCTTTGCCGACTGAACCCGTCCGGCGCCAGCACGGGCTTTGCCCGTGCGCTTCGATAACCGGGTAACCTTCAGACGAACGGCCGATTCAGCACGACCACGGCCGCATTCAGCAGCCCGGCAAACGTCACCCACAGCAGATACGGCACCAGCAGCCAGGCCGCGCTGTGCGAAACCCGCCAGCACGCGACGATCAGCGTCGCGATCGATGCCCACAGGATCCAGACCTCCCAGCCGGCAAGGTCGGGCCGCTGCGCGCGAAAGAACAGGAAACTCCACAACAGGTTGAGAAACCCGTTGATGGCAAACAGCCCGAGCAGGTTGTTGGCGGTGTCGCGCGTCGGCGCCGCCATCCACGCGGTGACCGCCGAAACTGCGCACAGGCCAAAGATCAGCGTCCACGCCGGGCCAAATGCGATGTCCGGCGGTGCCCAGCTTGGCTGCCTCAGGCTCTGGTACCAGGGCCCGAGCACGGTGATCGTCGCGCCGATTGCGGCAATCAGCGATGTGGTGACAGCGGCCACCGTCGCCGGCAGCAGCCAGCGCCCGGCGTTCATGCTGTCACCCCCCGCCGCATCGGCTCAGGGCCGGGCGCTCGCGCCTTCCTTGCCCTTGCCGCCCGAAAACAGCGCGCCGATCAGCTGCGTCGTGTCCTTCAGGAAGATGCGGACATGCGCCATCGGGCGTTTGCGCACCAGTTCCTTGTTCATATAGGCTTCCCAGGTCAGCTGCTGGATATCGGGATCGCGGCACAGCTTGACGAAGCGTTCGCGCATGTTGTCACTGCGGTACCAGAACCACTGCATCATGCCGAGCACCATGAAGACCTGGCCATGCGTCTTCATGAACTTCTTGCGCGCCGTCTTCAGTGCGGCGGGGTCACCGGTCTTGAGGAAAACGCTCGCCGATTCGGCGGCGAGCCGCCCGGCGGTCATGGCGTAATAGATGCCCTCTCCCGACGCCGGCGCCACCACCCCGGCGGCATCGCCGGCGACGACGACATCCTTGCCATTGTCCCAGCGCTTGCGCGGGCGCAGCGGGATCGGCGCGCCTTCGACGCGGATGGTCTTGAAGCCGTCGAGGCCGGTCTGCTCGCGCAGCCGCGCCACGGCATCGCGCATCGCGAAACCTTTTACCGCGCTGCCGACGCCGACGCTGGTCTTGTCGCCATGCGGAAAGATCCAGGCATAGAAATCGGGCGACAAATGGCCTTGGTAATAGATGTCGCAGCGGCCGCCTTCGAACCCGCGAAAGCCTTCCGGCGGCGATTCGATGACTTCGTGATAGGCCGAAACGAAGCGTGGCTTGTCATCTTCCGGCAAGGTGGCGCGGGCGACGCCCGAATTGCCGCCGTCGCAGCCAAGGATGACCTTGCCGCGCACCCGCACCGGATCGCTGCCGCGGGCGGCACCCTTGGGCCGATAGGCGATGACGGCGGTGCCATCGGTGTCGCGTTCGAGATCTTCGAACGTGCCATCGATCCGCGTCGCGCCGTTGGTGGTGGCGCGCACCCGCAGCCATTCGTCGAACACTTCGCGGTCGACAAGGCCGACAAAACCATCGCCGACCGGCATGTCGACGGCAATGTTCGACGGTGCCACCATCCGCGCCGAGGTGGCGCGCGCGCAGAGCTGGTCGAGCGGCACGTCGAAATCCTTCAACAGCCGCGGCGGTACGGCGCCGCCGCACGGCTTGATGCGCCCGGCGCGATCAAGCAGCAGCACCTTGTGCCCGGCGCGCGCCAGGTCGTCGGCGGCCGTGGCCCCCGATGGGCCGCCGCCCACCACGATCGCGTCGTATGTTTCGGTCATGCGATGGCCTCCCTCTCGATAACTGGTCTGCTGGTGTCGGTCAGGCGCAGCGCGATCAGCGCGGCGCCCAGGAACATCATTGCTTCGATGGCGAACACGGTTTCAAAGGCCGGCGCATCGGCGCCGAAAACATGCCGCCCGGTATCGACGGCACTGGCCCCGAAAAAGCCGCCCAGGCCAAACGCGGCGGCCTGTGCCGCGCCCCACAGCCCCATGCGGATGCCTTCATGCCCCGCCGCGCCGCGCCCGGCGAGATCGAGCATCGATCCGATGGCGGCAACGGCGAAAACGCCATTGGCAAAGCCGAGCAGAAACACCGTCGGCGCCAGCGGCCAGCCGCGGCCGACCGTCGCCGCTATCGCCAGCGCGGCGAGCGCGGCCGCCGAGCCGATGCAGCCGCCGACGATCCAGCGCTTCAGCTTGAGGCCCGCCTTGCCGCCGAACCCATGCCCGCCGACCCCGACAAGGATCATGCCGAGCAGCACACCCTGGTGCTGGGTACCCGACAGCGACGTCGATTGGCCCGGTGTCAGCCCGAAGATCAGCCCGGCAAAGGGTTCGAGGATCAGATCCTGCGTCGCATAGGCGAGCATCGAGACGAACACGAAGATGCTGAACAGCCGCGCCACCGGATCGTCCCAGATGCCGCGCAGCGCCGTGCCGAACGGCACCGGCGGCGCCATGCGCGTTGCGGCAACCGGCGCGCTGCGGCCTTCGACACCATAAACGCCCAGGCAGGCGACGATGAACGCCCCGCCGGCGACGCCGATCGCCACTTGCAGCAGGCGTTCGGGCGAAAAGGGTTCGAGCAATTTGCCGGCAATGCCAGCGGTAACGACGATACCGACGATCATCATGATCCAGGTCAGCGATGCCGCCGCCGGGCGCCGGGCCTCGGCCGTGCGCGTCGCCAGCAGCGCCAGCAGCGACGTGCCGGCGGCGCCGACCCCGGCGCCGATCATGGCATAGGCAAGGATGGATAGTGCCAGCGCCGGCCCGAAGGCCCCGCCCAGCATCACGGTCGCCTGGGTTGCCAGCACGCCGCCGAGCGCCAGCACGCCCATGCCGCCGATGATCCAGGGTGTGCGCCGCCAGCCCGTGTCGGAGCCATGGCCCCATTTCGGCCGGCTCAGCTGCACCGCATAATGAAAGGCGACAAGGCCGGCCGGCAGCGTCGCGGCCTGGGCATATTCGACGACCATGACGCGGTTGAGCAGCGACGTCGCCAGCATGACGACGGCGCCGATGGCGCTTTGCACCAGCCCCAGCCGCGCGATGCCGGTCCACGTCAGTGGCGGCAGCACGTCGGCAGCGGCGAGCGGTTTCACGCCACCAGCGCCCTGAGCCCGAACGACGCCACCAGCATGCCGAGCACATAGAGCGAGGTGCCGGTGGCGTTGTAGAAGGGCGCGTTCTTCGCTGGATCGGCGAGCAGTTTCTGCATCATCAAAAACTGGCAGGCGATCGACAGCATGACCAGCGCCGACGGGAAAATCGCCCCCCAGCGCGCCAGCAGCACGGCAACGACCAGCTGCGGGATGGCCATGGTGAAACACGCCACCAGCGCCGCGCGCCGTTCGCCGAGAATCACCGGCAGCGACCGCACATTGCTGACCCGGTCGCCCTCCACCGCCTTGAAATCATTGAGAACCATGATGCCATGCGCACCGGCGGCATAGAGCGCGAGCACGGCGATGATACGGCCATCGGGAACGCCGCCGACCATCACCGCGGCGCCGGTGAACCAGGTCAAACCTTCATAGGCAGCGGCGCACACCCCCGGGCCCCACCAGCCATTGGCCTTGGCGCGGATCGGCGGCGCGCTGTAGATCCAGGCGAGGAACACCCCCAGTACCGTCGCCGCGCCGACAACCGGATTGATTGCCCAGCCGACGGCCAGCGAAATGATGGTGCCGATGATGGCGATATACAGGCCCCAGCGACCGGGAATGCGCCCCGAAGGAATCGGCCGTTGCGGTTCGTTGATGGCATCGACATGGCGGTCGAACCAATCGTTGATCGCCTGGCTGTTGCCGCACACGAGCGGCCCGGCGAGCAGCATTCCGGCGACGAGAAAGCCCCAGCGATCGGCAAGCGGGACGCCCGATGACACGACGCCGCACATGAACGCCCACATCGGCGGAAACCAGGTCACCGGTTTCAGCAGCTCGAGCACGTCGCGCGGTCGCGGCAGCCGCCGCCCGGCGATCGGTAAAGTCACCCCATCCATGAAGTGTAAGCTAGACTTGACACCATTGCCCGTCAACGCGTTTGGACCCGAAAATCGACTGAAAACGCGCGGCGAAAATCAGTCGTTGTCGGACAGGTTGCCGAGGCCGTGGCGATGCAGTTTCGAATAGAGGCTCTGGCGCGACAGGCCGAGAATTTCGGCCGCCGAGGCGCGATTGTCGGAGGTGTAGACCAGCGCCGCCTCGATGCACAACCGCTCGATCAGGTCGGTCGATTCGCGGACGATCTCCTTCAGTGACACCCGCCCGACGAGTTCGGTCAGCTGTTCGACCGAGCGCGGCACCTGGCGATCATCGACAATGGCGGCCCGCGGACGTTCGATGGCGCGCAGGCTGAAGCCGTGGCGCACCGCGCCCGAATCGTTCGCCGTCACCGCCGAAATCTCGATCTCGATCTCGCTGCCGCCGGCGCCGCGCACGATCGTGGCAAAACCGCGCAGGCTGCCATGCTCGAGCAGCTGCGATTCGATCAGCGCCACGTCGATGCCGGGCCGGCCGACAAAGCGCGACAGCGGCAGCCCGCGCACATCGGCGGCGCGCGATTGCTCGACCAGATCGAGAAAGGCGCCATTGCCGGCCAGGATCACCATGTCCGAATCGGTCAGCACAAAGGCGTCGGGCATGCGCTCCAGCACTTCGTCGAGCGGCCGCTCGTTGCCGGCCACGTCGCTGACCACCAGCGGCACCAGCCGGATCAGCAGCGAATTACCGCGATCCTGGCGGAACAGCGTCGCCGAAACCTGCGCCGACTGGCCATCGATCAGGCGCAGGCGGCCGGGATGCCGCTGTTCGGCGGCCGCGGCAGCGCCCAGCAAGGCGATCGCCGCGTCGCGATCATCGGGGTGGATGACGGCGGTAAAGGCGTTGTTGTCGAGCGGGGCGGTGCCCAGCCCGGCCAGCCGCCGCGCCGCCGGATTGGCTTCGATCATGCGCCGGCTGGTGGCATCGATGATGATGATCGCCTCTGGCGCGCTGTCGAACAACAGGCGGAACCGCGCCTCGAGCTGGCGCAGGCGCAGCGAATCGCGCTCCATCGCCTGCTGCGCGCGCAACAGGCGCTGCTGCATCGCTGCGGCGGCGCGCAGGTCGCGGCCGATGGCGACGATGCCGCCGTCATCGCCGGCCGGCACCGCGAGATAGCGGATCGGCAGGTCGCCCGCAGGGCTGTCGTGATTGACCTGGCGCCAGCGCCCCGGAACCCCCGAGCCGGCCAGCATTTCGGAAATCTTGTCGCGATTCTCGGCGGCAACGGTATCCGCCCAGGGCCGGTTCAGCCACGCCTCCATCCCCATGCCGGCGAGATCGTCACCACCGACAGTGATGTCGCGGATGATGCCGCGACCATCCACGACGAGCGCAACGTCGCACGCGGCGGCCAGCGCGCGCGCCGCGGTATCGCCGGGCAGCGCGGCGAAACCGGTCGGCCGGTTGACCGGCTTCCGTTCGTCGGTGGTGGTCGTCTCTGCGTCCATGGTCGGTGAATGCCGTCTCCTGTTTCACCGCCGACGCCTGGGCGCCTGCGGTTCTATCAAACGCCGTCTTGCACAACGCCCAGCGCAAGCCGTTTCGTCAAAAGTGTTTCCGCAAGGGTCACGGCCATCTGCCCGTCGGCCGCCGTGCCATCGGCGCCGATCTGGGTGGCAAGCACCGGCCGTTCGGTAAAGATGCGGCCGCCGACGAGAACAAGGATGCCCGGATTGCGCGACGCGCGCCGCACCGCGGCGATGGTCCGGGCCAGCGGCGCGACATGGCGCTCCACGCTGACCGTCAATCCGACGATGTCGAAGGCGCGGCCGGCGACCAGCGCCACCAGTTCATCCTCGTCAAGCGCCGGGGCGCTCCAGGTCTGCCAGCCGGCGCGGCGGAAGAATTCCTCGACGATGATCGCGCCCAGCCCATGCTGTTCGCCCGGAGCCGGTGAAAACAGCGCCCGGCGGTCGACGCCTTCGACGGGTGCGACACCGGGGATCAGCGCCGACAGCGCATGGACGATTTCCTGCAGCCGCCACAACCCCATCGTCACATCGACGAAATCGCAGGCATCTTCATCCCACCAGCTGCCGAGCCGGCGCGCCGCCGGGGCGAGCAGGTGCAGATAGGCGGTTTCGACGCTGACACCGCCGGCCATCAACGCTTCGACCCGGGCGAGCAGCGGTGCCACTTCCTCGGTCAGCGTCGCGGCGGCAAACTGGTCGGCGACGCCGGCCGGAATCTCGGCGCAGGATTGCGCGGCCACCGATGGCGGCGGCAGTTGCCCGGTATGCGCCAGCAGCAGCCGCGGAATGATATCGGCCTCGATCACGCGGGCCAGCGCATCGGGGCTGGCGGTCTCGCGATTGCGAAAGGCGGCACGGCGCGCCCGGTCCCAGCCACGGCTGGCGGCGCTGCGCGCTTCGGCGACGATATCGAGGACAGACGTCATGTCGCCACCCGCCACATCTTGCGACCGGTGCTGATGGTTCGGCGTGTGCCGAAATGCTGAATCCCCATCCGACAAGGCTACTCAACCGCTCCCGCCTCTGCAAGCGAATGACTGTGCGCTGCACAATGATATGTCAAATCTTTTTGACGTAAAGTCAGGTTGACACTCGAGTCCCGGATGGTAGGTTTCAGCGGGTGGGGAGTTATGGCGTGAACACGCATTCGGGCGCGGTATCAAAGGGGTCGGCAGCAAACGGCCAGGCACGGCGTCCGCTATACACGGCGGAAGAACGCGTGCGCCGCGATCAATCGCCGTGGACGCTGGTGCAGGGCCTGCTGGCGCCAGTGCAATTCCTGATTTTCGGGGTCAGTCTCTACCTGGTGCTCAACTATCTGCGCACGGGTGAGCACCATGATGCCGCCATCTGGTCGGTGGTCGTCAAGACAATGGCGCTGTACACGATCATGGTCACCGGGGCGATCTGGGAAAAAGTCGTCTTTGGCCGTTACTTGTTTGCGCCGTCCTTTTACTGGGAAGACGTGTTTTCGATGCTGGTGATCGCACTGCACACCGCCTATCTGGTGGCGCTGTTCGGCGGCTGGCTCGACGATCGCCAGTTGATGCTGCTCGCGCTCGCTGCCTATTTCACCTATGTCATCAACGCCGGCCAGTTCATCTGGAAGCTGCGCAGGGCCCGGCTGGAAGCCCCGGCGCGGCCGGCCGACGCCGCCGATTCCGAAACAACCGCGGCCGCTGCCGCATGACCGTGGCCCTGGCTCCCGCCGCACGTGTCGACTCGCCGCCGGTGCTGCGCGAACGTGGCCAGCGCGAGGTTTTTTGCGGGCTGACCGGCATCGTCTGGCTGCACCGCAAGGTCCAGGACGCGTTTTTTCTCGTCGTCGGCAGCCGCACCTGCGCCCATCTGCTGCAATCGGCCGCGGGCGTCATGGTCTTTGCCGAGCCGCGTTTCGGCACCGCGATCATCGAGGAGCGCGATCTTGCCGGCCTCGCCGATGCCAATGAGGAACTCGACAAGGTCGTTCATCGCCTGCTGGCGCGCCGGCCCGAGATCAAGCTGCTGTTCCTGGTCGGTTCGTGCCCCAGCGAAGTCATCAAGCTCGACCTGAGCCGCGCTGCCGAGCGCCTTAACGTCACCCATGCGCCCAATGTCCGCATCCTCAACTATTCGGGCAGCGGCATCGAAACGACCTTCACGCAGGGCGAGGATGCCTGCCTTGCAGCACTGGTTCCCGAAATGCGCGAGGATGCGGCCGACCAGCTGCTCATCGTCGGCGCGCTGCCCGACATCGTCGAGGACCAGTTTCGCCGGTTGTTCGCCGAATTGGGCATCCAGCGCGTCGAAACCTTGCCGCCGCGCCGCGCCAAGGACCTTCCGGGCGTCGGCCCTGGCACGCGTTTCCTGCTCGCCCAGCCGTTCCTTGGTGATACCGCCCGCGCGCTCGAAGGCCGCGGCGCCGTCCATCTGCCGGCCATGTTCCCGTTCGGCGCCGAAGGCACCACCGCCTGGCTGCACGCGGCCGCTACCGAATTCGGCATCGACGAGATGCATTTCCGCAGCGTCGTCGCACCGGGCCGCGAGCGTGCCAAGCGCGCGCTCGCCCGCCACGCCGAACGGCTCAATGGCAAATCGATCTTCTTCATGCCCGATTCGCAGCTCGAGGTGCCGCTGGCGCGCTTCCTCGCTGCGGAGCTCGGCATGACTATTGTCGAGGTCGGCACGCCCTATCTGCACCGCGGCCATCTTGCCGACGATCTCGCCGCGCTGCCGGCCGGCACGCAGATTTCCGAAGGCCAGGACGTCGACAAGCAGCTCGATCGCGTGCGGGCCGCCCGCCCCGACCTTACCGTCTGCGGGCTTGGCCTTGCCAACCCGCTCGAGCGCGAGGGCCTGTCGACGAAATGGGCGATCGAGCTGGTGTTCTCGCCGGTGCATGGCTTTGAACAGGCGGGCGATCTCGCCGAACTCTTCGCGCGGCCACTCGTCCGCCGCGACAAGCTGATGGTGTAGGCGATGCAGCTGACCGTCTGGACCTATGAAGGCCCGCCGCATGTCGGGGCGATGCGCGTCGCCACCGGCATGAAGGGGCTGCACTATGTGCTCCACGCGCCGCAGGGCGACACCTATGCCGATCTGCTGTTCACGATGATCGAGCGCCGCGGCGAACGGCCGCCGGTGACCTATACGACCTTCCAGGCGCGCGACCTCGGCACCGATACCGCCGAATTGTTCCAGAAATCGGCGCGCGATGCCTATGAACGCTTCCAGCCCGAAGCGATGATCGTCGGCGCCTCGTGCACCGCCGAACTGATCCAGGATGATCCCGCCGGCCTCGCGCTGACGATGGGGCTGCCGTGCCCGATCATCGCGCTCGACCTGCCGAGCTACAGCCACAAGGAAAATTGGGGCGCCGCCGAAACCTTTTACCAGATCGTCCGCCAGCTCGCCGACAAGGCGCGGGTGGCGCCGGCGCGTGACGGCCGCCGGCTGCGCGCCAATCTGCTCGGGCCGACGGCGCTGGGCTTCCGCCACCGCGACGATATCGTCGAAGTAACGAAGCTGCTCGCCGATCTCGGCATCGACGTCCATGTCTGCGCGCCGATGGGATCGACGCCGGCCGCCATCGCCGGGCTGGGCGAGGCCGATTTCAACATCGTGCTCTATCCCGAAATCGCCCATGAGGCGGCGCGCTGGCTCGAAAAGACCTTTGGCCAGAAATACACCAAGACCATTCCGATCGGCGTCAACGCAACGCGCGAATTCATCGCCGAGGTATGCGCCATTGCCGGCATCGAAGCGCCGGTCGATCCCGATGCCGGCCGCATGCCGTGGTGGTCGCGCTCGGTCGATTCGACGTACCTTACCGGCAAGCGCGTCTTCATCTTCGGCGATGCTACCCATGCCGTCGCTGCGGCGCGCATCGCATCCGAGGAACTGGGCTTCGAAGTCGTCGGGCTGGGCTGCTACAACCGCGAATTCGCCCGCGACATCCGCACGGCGGCGGCCAAATACGGTGTCGAACCGCTGATCACCGACGACTATCTCGTCGTCGAGGATGCCATCGCCGCCGCCAATTGCGAACTGGTGCTCGGCACCCAGATGGAACGCCACATCGCCAAGCGGCTGCGGCTGCCGTGCGCGGTGATTTCGGCGCCCGTTCATGTCCAGGATTTCCCGGCGCGCCACAGCCCGCAGATGGGTTTCGAAGGCGCCAATGTCATTTTCGACACCTGGGTCCACCCGCTGGTGATGGGGCTGGAGGAGCATCTGCTCACCATGTTCCGCGACGATTTCGAATTTTCCGATGCCGCCGGGCCGAGCCATCTTGGCCATGGCGCTGCCGCTGCTGCGCCGATCGAGGCCGATACGGCCGAAGCCGCAACGCCCGCGGCCACCCCGGAACCCGCCCTTGCCGAAGGCTGGTCCGCCGACGCCACCCGCGAACTGATGAAGATCCCCTTCTTCGTGCGCGGCAAGGCGAAGCGGAATACGGAGCGCTACGCCAGCGAAAAAGGCGTCGCCGCGATCTCTGTCGAGACGCTTTACGAGGCGAAGGCCCATTATGCGCGCTGACACACCCGCATCGAACACGCCTGCCACGCCATCGGTGCGTGTCGTCATAATCACGCTCGACAACCACCTTTCGGGGGCCATCCAGCGCGCTCGGGCACGCTTTACCAAGGAACAGCCCGGCGTCACCATCGGCTTCCACGCGGCTGCCGACTGGGAAGACGAAAGCAAGCTCGCTGCCGCCCGCGCCGACATCGCGCGTGGCGATATCATCCTGACCTCGATGATCTTCCTCGAAGACCAGATCCGCGCCATCAAGCCGGCACTCGAGGCGCGCCGCGAAGATTGCGACGCGATGGTCGGCATCATGTCGGCGAGCGAAATCGTCAAGCTGACGCGCATG
>JBBQKM010000049.1:0-11915 GCA_038326915.1 Sphingomonadales bacterium | reverse complement strand
CACCGTAGGCCAGGACGTACCAACCCCCCCACCCCCCCCCCCCCCCCCCCCCCCCCCCCCCCCCCCCCCCCCCCCCCCCCCCCCCCCCCCCCCCCCCCCCCCCCCCCCCCCCCCCCCCCCCCCCCCCCCCCCCCCCCGCCGGCGGCCCTTCAGCTCTTCGCCTAAAACGGCTTGACCGCGCCCAGCCAGCTGGTGGCGACGAGCAGCGCATAGACGGTGAACACCAAGCGCCGCGTGCCGTCCATAGTGGCGCGCAACGGAATTTCGGTGGCATCCGACGACCCTTGCTCGATCAACGCCATCAGCTGCGGCCCGACGGGCTTGAAGGCATGGTCGATCATGATCGCGGCGACGAAGATCAGCCCGAACAGCAGCGCCTTCCACGCCAGCCAGTGCGGCGCCAGCGGTGCGCCGCTGGCCAGCGACAGCCCGCCGAGCCCAAGGTAGAACGCCGCCAGCGCATAGCGCAGCCAGCCTTCGATGGCGCGATCGCGCGCGGCGCGGGGTGTCATGTCATGGGCATGGGCATCCCAGACCAGCCACAGCCAGGCGAGCCCCACGCCCCAGGCGGCGACGACCGCGGCCAGCGGCAGCGCGGGCCACCAGCCGCCGGCGAACAGCAGGGTCAGCGACATCGGCACCATCAGCGCCCAGGCCGAACGCGGCCCCATGTCGATGGCGACGAGCAGTTTCAGCAGCGTCAGCCGTTCGGGCAGCGAATAGCTGCGGCGGCGGAAATGCTGGCCGAGGACGAACACGCCGAGATCGCCGCCGAGCCAGAGCACGAACAGCAGCAGGTGCAGATAGACGAGCGTCGGATAGAGCATCACTGGCCGTCGAAGATGGCGACGTGGAATTCACCGGCGCCGGCGCGCAGCGGTTTCACCTCGTTTTGATATTGCGCGTCGAACCAAAAGGCTTCGGCGGCGGCGCGCGACGGGAAATGCGCGCAGACGACGCTGGTGCCTTCGGGCCAGTCCTCCAGCGGCGCCGCTGCCTTGCCGATGAACAGATAGTGGCCGCCGTGCCGGGCATAGAGGCCGGTGGCGGCGAGCGCCTGGGCATAGGCGGCCATGCGGGCGCCATCGGTGACGCGCGCGGTGACGAGCAGATAGGCCGGCCGCGCCGGTGCCTCCGGGCTGTTCTCGTCCATCGTGGGCCTTTTCGATTCGTGCCGAAGGGCGACTATCGCCGGGCCTGCCGTGGCTGTCAAAAATTTGTCCGGACAACTCTGTTGCAATGCGAAGAAATCGCGGCAACATTATGCAGACGGGGGGCTCGCGACGCAGGGGCGCCCCCGGTACGCCACGACCGTAGGGAGACGGGTGATGACGCACAGGAACAGGGTGCTGGTTCACGGGCTTCGCGCCGCGCTGCTGGCAGCAACGGTGTTGGGCGCAACGGGGCTGGCGTCGGTGGCGCATGCCCAGACGGCGGCCACTACGGCGGCCAGCGCTGCTGCCGCGCCCGATGACGGGTCCCAGCTTGCCGATATCGTCGTCACCGCGCAGCGCCGCAGCGAATCGGTGCAGACCGTACCGATCGCGGTCAGCGCCTTTTCGGCCGACCTGCTGTCGGCGCGCGGGATCTCGACCCCGCTGCAGTTGATCCAATATGTCCCCAACCTGTTCGGATCGAACAATACCGGGCTAGGCTCGGCGAACGCCTATTACATCCGCGGGCTCGGCAATACCGAGACGATCGCGACCTTTGACCCGCCGGTCGGCACCTATGTCGACGACATCTACATGTCGCGGCAGAACGGCAACAATTTCGCGTTTTTCGATATCGACCGCATCGAGGTGCTGCGCGGGCCGCAGGGCACGTTGTTCGGCCGCAACACCACCGGCGGCGCGGTCAACGTCATCCTGAAGAAGCCGTCGGAAACGCTCGGCGGCTATGTCGAGGCGGCCTATGGCGCCTATGACAAGCGGATGATCCGCGGCTCGATCGACCTGCCGCTGAGCAGCTTCATCCAGGTCAAGCTGTCGGGATATTACCAGAACGACGACGGCTATGTGCGCAACACGACGACAGGCGAAAAGCTCAATGACAGCGATCTCGCGGGTATCCGCGGCGCCGTGCAGTTCAAGTTCTCGGACAATCTGACATGGAATGTCGCTGCGTCATACATGCGCAACGACGGCGAGAATCTGATCAACTACAGCTGCGATCCGCGCAACCCGGCCAATTGCGACGGCCGGTTCGCTACCACGGGTTTGGTCAAGACCTATGCCGCCGGCACAACCAGCCCGTTCGTCGGGCTCGGCGTCACCGGCCGCAAGGCGAACTATGGCCTCGGCAACGAAGTCGACACGACGATGTACACGTCCAACCTCGAATGGTCGGGCGAGGATTTCACGCTCAATGTCATCACCGGGCATATCAACCTGACGCAGCAATATCTGCTCGATTTCGCCGATGGCCGCGGCCTGCCCAACGTGTCGGTGCCTGAAACCCCGGTGAAGGGCTATCCATCGGGCGGCTTCGACATTCTCAACGATGGCTCCCACAAGCAGTTCACCCAGGAAATCAAGCTGACCGGCCGGCTGTTCGGCGGTTTCCTCGATTATGTCGGTGGCTTTTTCTACTTCCACGAGGACAATCGCACCGATTTCGCCGATGTTCTGAACCTTGGCCCGATCCTCGGGATCCCGGGCAACATCGGCTTTCCGGCGGTGCTCGCCGACCGGACGTTGCTCAACAAGACCGACGCCTATGCCGGCTATCTCCAGGTCGATGCCAATGTCACCGACCAGATCAAGCTGACCGCCGGGGTGCGCTATACCGATGAAAAGAAGAGCATCCGGATCTTCGACAATCGTGCCCGCTGCCAGACGGCGCTGACGGCGACCTGCCTCGACAACAGCAATTTGTTCGTCAACATTCCCGGTGGCCGCGTTGCGATCCCGACCGAGCAGCGCACCAAGCAATGGACGCCGCGCTTTGCCGTCAACTATCAGCCCAATGCCGACATGCTGGTCTTTGCCAGCGCCACCAACGGCTTCAAATCGGGCGGCTGGAACGCGCGCGGCTCGGCCCCCAACACGCTGCTGCCGTTCGATCCCGAAAAGGTCTGGAGCTATGAAGTCGGTGCCAAGACCGAATGGTTCGACAAGCGGCTGCGCGTCAACCTGACCGGTTTCTGGCTCGATACGAAGAACCTGCAGACGCCGTCGGCGTTCATCGACCCGGTCAGCGGCGCCGCGACCTTCATCACCCAGAATTTTGCCGATTATCAGAACAAGGGCATCGAGCTCGAGGTGACCGCGGTGCCGGTGCGCGGGCTCAACCTCTATGCCAACATTGGCTACCAGGATGACAAGTACAAGGTCAGCGATACGCTGCTGCCCAACCGCTATGGCGTGAAGGCGGTCGGCCAGCAGCAGATCGATTGCCGCGCGCAGCTGGCCGCCGGCCGGGTGCCGCTTGGCCCCAGCGGCGCCAACAACGCCCCCGATTGCGCCGCCGGCATCATCGATTCGAACGGCAATATCGCCACGCCGGTGCGCACACCGGAATTCAGCATCGCGTTCGGCGGATCCTATGATTTCCCGATCCCGGCGGCCGGCATCATCCTGACGCCATCGGTCAACGCACTGTACCGGTCGAGCCTGGAAACCGGCACCGCCAATGGCACCATCTACACCGGCAGCATCACCGCCCCCAGCGGCGCGGTTTACCCGGCGAACCCGTTCAGCGGCGATATCATCGCAGGGTCGCTGACCCAGGCGTTCTGGCAGGTCGGCGCGGCGCTGACCGTGCGCACCGATGACAACAACTGGACGTTGAGCCTCGAATGCGAGAATTGTTTCGACAAGGCGTTCGTCCAGTCGAGCCTGGTGAATTTCAATTACCTGTCGCCGCCAAGGACGTGGCAGGTCAGGGCAAAGCGGGTGTTTTAGGCGCGGCGCAGCGCGGCCGGTGGCAGCGCAGCTGCAACCGGACTCGCGCAAGCCCGGCCGGCGGGGCGGCCGGCCCCCCGGCCGAACCCGTCCGACGTCGGCATGGGCTTTGCCCATGCCCCAAGCTGGAGCTGAAATCGACGCGATGACCGCCTTCCCGCCCCTCTCCCCGCTCGCCAGGCAAGGGTCGGCATGAGCGAATTCCGCAAGGGCTCCCCCGTGCTGTTCGCTGCGATGATCGGTGTCGGCTGCGGCGCGTCGCCGATCCCGTTCAACGTGCTGCCCGCCGTCATCGGCCCGATGCACACCGAACTCGGCTGGTCGTTCCTCGAGATCAGCCTTGGCATCACCGTTTTCGGCATCATCGCGTCGCTGCTGGCGCCGGTCTATGGCGCCGCGGCCGACCGCTGGGGCGTGCGGCCGGTGGCGATCGGCTCGCTGCTGGCCTTTGCCGCGACATTCGCGCTGTTCGCGGTCATGCCGCCGTCGAAAGCGGCCTGGTACGGGCTATGGGCGCTGGTCGGCATTGTCGGCATCGGGTCGACCCCGGTAACCTGGAGCCGCGCCGTCAACATGTGGTTCGTGAAAAATCGCGGGCTGGCGCTCGGCATCATGCTGCTCGGCACCTCGCTGGCCGGCATATTGGTGCCACAGATCGCGCAACGCGCCATCGCCGGGCAGTTCATCGGCAGCGGCTGGCGCGGTGCGTTTCCGACGCTGGCGCTGCTGCCGCTGCTGGTGGCGACGCCGCTGGCGCTGTGGCTGTTTCGCGAACCGACACCTGCCGAACGTCCGCCGGGGATCAGCGATGCCGCCGGCAATTTGACTGGGGTGACAGCGGGGGAGGCCATACGCGGCTATCGTTTCTGGGTGATCTGGGTGTCGATCGCGGTCGTCGCGCTGGCCTATGGCGGGGTGTTCATCAACATGATCCAGATCGCCGGCCTGCACGGCTTCACGCCCGCCGAGGGCGCGACGGTGATGAGCGTGATGGCGATCGGCATCCTGGCCGGCCGGGTGATCACCGGGCTGCTGTTCGATCGATTCTGGGCGCCGGCGGTGCTGGTGCCGATCCTGCTTGGGCCCGCGCTGGCGTGCTGGCTGCTGATGGGCAGCACCGGCGCGCTGGGCCAGTTGATGGCCGGCGCACTGCTGCTCGGCTTTGCGGCGGGGGCGGAAAGCGACCTGATCGCCTATCTCGCCGGGCGCTATTTCGGCATGGCGCATTACGGCAAGGTTTATGGGCTGCTGTATATGCCGTTCGGGCTGGGCAGCGCGATTTCGCCGGCGCTCTATGCGCGGGTGCGCGATGTGACGGGCAATTATGATGCGATGCTGGCGGTCGCCATCGGGCTGTTCGTGGTCGGCGGCCTGCTGCCGCTGACGCTGGGCCGCTATCCGGTGTTCGGTGGAGGCGCGCGATGACCGAACTTTACGCCGCCGTCGCGATGCAATTGACCGCCCGGTCGGTGGCGGCGCTGCCCGATCGCGCCGCCGCCCGCGCCGCGATGCTGGCGCATGTCGACACGGTTGCGGCGCAAATCCTGCAGGCGAAAGTGTTCATCGAACAATATGGCGGCAGCCCGTTGCGGCTGGCGGTGTTGCCCGAATATCTGTTCACCTCCTACCCCGGCCGGATCGGCATAACGGAGTTTGCGGCGCAGGCCGCGATTGCCGCCGATGGGCCCGAATATGCGGCGCTGGGCGCTGTGGCGCAGCGGCTGGGGCTGTTCATCGCCGGCAATGCCTATGAGACCGACGCGCACTTCCCCGACCTCTATTTCCAGGCGAGCTTTGTCGTCGCGCCATCGGGCGATGTGGTGCTGCGCTATCGCCGGCTCAATTCGATGTATGCGCCGACGCCGCACGATGTCTGGTCGAAATATCTCGACATCTACGGCCTCGATGGCGTGTTCCCGGTTGCCGATACCGACATCGGCCGGCTGGCGGCGATCGCGTCGGAGGAGATTCTCTATCCCGAAATCGCCCGCGCCCACGCCCTGCGCGGCGCCGAAGTTTTCGTGCATTGCTCATCGGAGATCGGCTCGCCGAACCTGACCCACAAGCAACTGGCGCGGCGGGCCCGGGCTCTCGAGAACCTTGCCTATGTCGTCAGCGCCAACACTGCCGGGATATCCGGCACGGCGATGCCGCTGGCCTCCGCCGATGGCAATTCGGCTCTGATCGACTGGAAGGGCAATGTGCTCGCCGAATCGAACAGCGGGGAGACCTTCACGGCGTTCGCCGACATCGACATCGACGCGCTGCGCCGGGCGCGCCGCAAGCCGGGGATGACGAATTACCTGTCGCGGCAGCGGCTCGAACTGTTCGCCGCCGCCTATGCCGGCAGCGTCCAGCCCGCCGATGCGCTGGGTGACGGGGTTATCCCCGATCGCGACCATTTCAAGCGCGTCCAGGAAGCGGTAATCTCGCGATTGAGCGCAGCCGGGCTGATCTGAGGGCAGAACATGGCAATACACGACGATATTCCGCCGCCCTATTCGATGGTCGGTACGCATGGCGTGTTCCCGCGGGCGACCCACGACGAGCGGGCGCGCTTCAACTTCCTCGCCAATCTGAACAAGCATGTCGCCGGCACGCTGGGGCCGGGCAACAAGCTGGCGTGGGAAAAGCGCGCGCGGCCGAAATTCATCGCCGAGCATGACCGCGAGCCGATCGACCGGTTCGAGGTGCGGCGGGCGATGAATGCCGACCCCTATCATCGTTTCTGGTCGGCGCTGAAGCGCAACAACATGGAAATGCGCCAGCAGAACGGCCGCAGCATCGTGCTGCGCCAACTCGACGATCTCGATGCGCGGGCGCGCGCCGCCAGCGGTAACGGCGACGGGCTGGAGCTTGACGCAACCATCGCCATCCCGCGCTACCAGCGCGCCGTCGACATCCACTGCATGCCCGGCAGCTATCACGGCGAGGAACGCGCCGGCGACGTATCGGCCGGCGCCAATTACGATTGCGGGATCTTTGTCACCACTGGCGGCGGCATGGGGGCGCTGTCGGACGGCGGCGGCCAGGCGATTGCCAAATGGGCCAGGGAAACGCGGCCCGGCTGGCAGCCGAAGCGCATTCTCGACATCGGCGTCACCGTCGGCCACAGCGCCGTGCCGATGGCGCAAGCCTACCCGGACGCCGAAGTGATTGCCATCGACACCGCGGCGCCGGTGCTGCGTTACGGCCATGCCCGGGCACGGTCGCTGGGCGCCGACAATATCGCGTTCGTCCAGGCCAATGGCGAGGATCTGTCGCGCTGGCCGGATGGCCATTTCGATTGGGTGCAGACGACGATGTTCCTGCACGAGACATCGGGCCAGGCGCTGCCGCGGATGATCGCCGAGGCGGCGCGCGTGCTCGCCCCCGGCGGGCTGATGCTGCATCTCGAACAGCCGCAATACACGCCCGCGATGCCGCTGTTCGAACAGTTCATGCGCGACTGGGATGCCTTCAACAACAACGAGCCGTTCTGGTCGGCGATGCACGCCTATGACATGCACGACGTGCTCGCCGCCGCCGGCCTGCCGCGGGACTGCCAGTTCGAAGCGCAGGTCCGCGCCGTCGTCGACGAAACGGTGTTCCCGCCGTCGGTCGAAGGCGAGGCCGAGGATTTCGGCCGTGCCGCCGTCTGGCACGCCTATGGCGCGTGGAAGCCGGCATGACCGACATCGACTGGATCGCCCGCGCCGGCACAAGGGCCAAGGGCGCGCGGCCGAAATATTTCGACGACCCCGCCACCGATCGCCTGCTGTCGATCGTCATGGCGCTGGCCGGCGAAGTCGCGGTGGTCAAGGAACGGCTCGACACGGTCGAACGGCTGCTCGATGCCAGGGGCAGCATCAGTCGCGCCGATATCGAGGCCTATGCGCCCGACCGTGCCGCCGGCCATGAACGGGGGCTGATGCACCGGGAATTCGCCGCGCGCATCCTCAGGGGCGTCCAGCAGGACATGGAAAGCCTTGAAACGGCCGAATCCCCGGTCGAAGACGTGTCGAAGCAGTTGCGTGACAGCTAAGTTCGGCTAAGCATTTCGCCAGCCGAGAAGGGGTTGCCGCGTTGGTCGGCCCCATGCGCGTCGAAGAGGGGAGAATCATGGCAGAAGCCGCCAAGAAGACCGATGCACTGCAGAAGCCGTTGACGCCGTCACCGGAACTGGCCGCCATTGTCGGCCCCGGCATGTTGCCGCGTGGCCAGGTCGTCAAGAAGGTCTGGGACTATATCAAGCTCCACAACCTGCAGGACGCCAAGGACAAGCGCCAGATCAATGCCGATGCCGCGCTGAAGAAGGTTTTCGGTGTCGACAAATGCTCGATGTTCGAAATGAACAAGCATCTGGCAAAACACCTGAAATAGCATTTTTCGGCAGGTCTTTACCTGCCAGTTCGGCAATCTGCAGCCGGCCGGTCCAGCCCTTGGATCGCGCCGGCTGTGTGGTCTGCGGCGATGGCGATGGTGACATCCGCAAGGCCCGGCATCGTCGCCAGCATGTGCCGCGACAGCCGTTCATAATGCTGGATGAAGCGATCGAGCGCGGCGTCGTCCATGCCCTGGCCTTGGCGCCGCAGCGGCAATTCCGCCTGCCGGCGCCAGCCGCGCACCACCGAAAAATCCGGCGCAACCAGCGCCACCAGCAGGTCGAGCCGCGCGAACAGCCGGGCATAGCCGCCGGCCAGCGCCGCATTGACGGCGCGCCGCCAGGTCAAATCGGGGTCTTCCCCCGATTCCAGCGCGTTGACCGGCAGGCTTAATGTCGATTCTGGCTGGGGTGTTGCACCAATGCACCAGCCTTCGAACAGCAGGACATCGACCGGCGCCACGACGATCGCCGGGGCGGCCGATGGCTCGTCGCGGCCCTTGTCGAAACGCGGCACCGCCACCGGCCCGGCGCCGGCCAGCAGCGCGTCGATGACCCGGTTGCCAAGGTCGAGATCATGGGTGCCGGGCACGCCGCGGGTGGCGAACAGCGGGTGGATGGTCGCCGCCAGCCGGGCGCGCGCGGCGCCGGGCAGATAGAGATCGTCGAGCGAAAGCGTCGCTGCGCGCAGGCCGTGTTCCGCCAGCAGCGCCGCGAGAAACCGGCACGCCGTCGTCTTGCCGCTGCCCTGGACACCGTTGATGCCGATCAGCACCGGCCGCCCGCGCGCCGCGTGCACGCCGGCAATCTGCGCCGCCAGTGGCTGCCAGACACGCTGCACGGTATCGGCATAGCTGGCGGGCAGACCCTCGCGCGCGATCAGCGCGGCAAGGGCAGGCGGAAGGCTCAGGCTGCGGCCCGCTCCGCCGGGGCGTGCAGGCGCAGGCGCTTGACCATGCGCGGGTCGCCGTCGATGACTTCAAAGCGCCAGCCGCTCGGGTGGTCGATGATTTCCCCCAGCGCCGGCACCCGGCCGGCGAGCATGAACACCATGCCGCCGAGCGTATCGACCTCGTCGCCGATCTCGTCATCGGCGAAGCTGGTGTGGAGTTCGGCCTCGAGATCCTCGAGCGGCAGCCGGGCATCGGCCTCCCACAGCCGGTCGTTGATCGATTGCAGCAGCGCGGCGCCGTCCTCGTCGTGCTCGTCCTCGATATCGCCGACGATTTCCTCGACCAGGTCCTCGATCGTCACCAACCCGTCGGTGCCGCCATATTCGTCGACGATCATCGCCATGTGCGTCCGCCCGGCGCGCATGCGGGCAAGCAGGTCGACGATGCGCATCGACGCCGGCACGAACAGCACCGGGCGCAGCAGCGGCTCGACCGGCAAGTTCTCGAAACGTTTCGACGACACCGAATCGTCGAAGGTTTCGGCGATATGGGCGTAGATATCCTTGATATGCGCCATGCCGATGAGGTGGTCGCGGTCGCCGCGATACACCGGTACGCGGCTGTGCCCGGCCTCCTTGAACAGTGCCACCAGCGCCGGAAAGCCGTCGGCGATATCGAACACCACCATGTCGCTGCGCGGCACGCCGATGTCGCCGGCCTCGCGCTCGCCGAAATGCAGCATGTTCTTCAGCATGGCGCGTTCGACCGGCGACAGGTCGTCGCGCGCCGCGCCATCGTCGCTGTGCTCGTCTATGGCCTCCTCGAGGCTTTCGCGCAGGGAAGGCTCGTGATCGGTGCCGGTGATGAGCAGGCGCAGGCCGCGCCATAGCCGGGTGGCGAAATCGTCGCCGCTACTGTCCGGTTCGGGCATCTCCGTCAGCGCCTAATCGGCATAGGGGTCGGGCAGGCCGAGCGCGCGGCAGGCCGCGGATTCGATGGCTTCCATGGCATTTGCCTGCAGTTCGCCGGTTTCATGGTCGTAACCTAGCAGGTGCAAGGTGCCGTGGACAATGAGATGTTGGGCGTACTCCGGTAGCGCCCAGCCCTTTTCGGCCGCCTCGCGCACGCAGGTTTCGGCGGCGAGCACGATATCGCCGAGCAGGATCTCGCCATCATCGCTGTTGGCGAGGCCGTCGAGCAGATCGGCCTGGACCATCGGAAAGCTGAGCACATTCGTCGGCTTGTCCTTGTGCCGATAGTCGCGGTTGAGGCTGTGGACCTCGGCATCGTCGGTCAGCCGGACGCTGGTTTCGATATTGAGCGACCGCGTGGCGAAGTCGCCGTGCGGGGTCTGCGCCAGCGCCGCGGCGACGGCGGCGGCGGCCAGCGCCTCCCAGTCCGCCGCCGGCCAGTGCGGCGAGGCGACTTCGGTTTCGGTGGTCAGCATCGCAGCGCAACCCTGGCATCAACCATCTTGCGGCGGGCCTTCATAGGCGTCGACGATGCGGCCGACGATCGGGTGGCGGACGACTTCGCGGCTGCTGAAGCGCAGGGTGGAGATGCCCTCGATGCCGTCGAGACGCTTGACGGCGTCGGCCAGCCCTGATGCCGCCGGGTTGGGCAGATCGACCTGGTTGGGATCGCCGCAGACGACCATGCGGCTGCGCTCGCCGAAACGGGTCAGGAACATCTTCATCTGCAGCGGCGTGGTGTTCTGCGCCTCGTCGAGGATGATAAAGGCGTTGGCCAGCGTGCGGCCGCGCATGAAGGCCAGCGGCGCGATCTCGATTTCGCCCGATGCCAGCCGGCGCTCGACCTGTTCGGCGGGGAGCATGTCGTAGAGCGCATCATAGAGCGGCCGCAGATAGGGATCGACCTTGTCCTTCATGTCGCCGGGCAGGAAGCCGAGGCGTTCGCCGGCCTCCACCGCCGGGCGTGACAGCACCAGCCGATCGACCGAGCCGGCGATGAGCTGGCTGACCGCCTGTGCGACGGCGAGATAGGTCTTGCCGGTGCCGGCGGGGCCGAGCGCAAAGATGATCGAGTCGCGCGCCAGCGCCTCGATATAGCGGACCTGGGTAGGGCTGCGCGCCGCGATGGTCTTGCGGCGGGTGCGGATCACGGCGGTACTGGCGAGGCCGGAATCGGCGCTGACCAGGCCATCCAGTGACGGGTCGGCGGCGATGGCAACGGCGCCGACGACATCGCCGGCATCGATTTTTTCACCATGGGCGAGGCGGTTGTACAGCCCGGTCAGCACGTCGCGGGCGCGGGCGGCGGCATCGGCCTCTCCCTCCACCTGCACCTTGTTGCCGCGCGCCGAGATATAGACGCCGAGCTGGCCCTCCAGCGCGATGAGATTCTGGTCGAATTCACCGAACAATGCACCGAGCAGATAGGCCTTTTCGAATTCGATTTCGAGCCGGACGCGGTCGCTGGCGGCGACGGACGAGCGCTGCGGCTTTTTCGACATCAGGCGGCTGTTCTTTCTGCTGGGAGGGACAGGGGAATCGCTTCGACGCTATTAGGCTGACCGGCGGTGATTTCGACAGCGATCAGGTCGCCGATCTTTGCGCCGGGGATCTCGACGACCGCCGATTGCAGCCACGGCGTCTTGCCGATCAACTGGCCCGGCTTGCGCCCGGCGCGTTCGAGCAGGATTTGGGTGCGGCGACCGACACTCGCCTTGTTGAATTCATGGGCGCCGGCGGTGATCGCCGCCTGCAGCCGGGCGAGGCGTTCCTCCTTCACCGG
>JBBQKM010000048.1:0-11952 GCA_038326915.1 Sphingomonadales bacterium | reverse complement strand
CTGCGCTCGCCAAGCGGCCGGACAAGGCCGCCATCGGCACGCCCGCGCCCGGGTGCGCTGACCCCCCCGCGAGCCACAGGCCGTTGAGGCCAGACCGGCTCCCCGGGCGGCGGAAGCTGGCCCGCCACCCGTGCGAGGCCCGACCATAAAGGGCCCCACCCGTCGAAGGGAAAAGCGCCTCGAACATCGCAGGGTTCACCGCCACCATCGAATGCGGTCGCAATGTCAGCCCGCAGCGCTCGAGGGCCGCGAAGGTCGCTGTCTGACATGCCTCTATCTCCCCTGGTGTTGGTGCGCGCCCGTCGCCGGTGGCCGGTGCGTTGACGATGATTTGAAAACGTTCGGGACCGGATGGCGCGGGCCCCGCGCCCCGATCCTGCGCGCAGACATAGACAGAAGGTGCCGATGGCAACCGGCGATCCTTGAAGATTTCGCGGAATTCGCGCGCATAGTCATTCGAAAAAAACACATTGTGGCGATCGAGATCGAAGCCCGCACTGTCGGCGGTCATCATGGTGACCAGCGCCGACAGCGAGCGATCGCGCGGCGCGGTGCCGGTCACCGCGCCGGCGGCGGCCTTGCCGAAACGCCCGTCGGCGATGGCGCTGGCGTCGCAATTGGCGAGCACGTCGCTGGCCGGCAAATCTTCGCCATCGGCGAGCACCACGCCGCAGGCGCGGCCGTTGCGGACACGGATCTCGCGTACATCGGCGCCATAGCGGAATATGGCGCCGCGCGACGCCGCCAGCGCGGCGATGGCCTCGGCCACCTTGTGCATGCCGCCTTCGACCAGCCAGACACCGCGCGCTTCCAGATGCGCGATCAGCATCAGCGTCGCCGTGGCTTCATAGGGCGACGCACCGCAATAGGTGGCGTAGCGCCCATAAAGCTGGCGCAGCCGCGGGTCCTTGAAATGCTTGCCCAGCGCCGACCACAGGGTTTCGAACGGGTTGATCGCCAGCATCTCGCCCATGCCGCCGATCCCGAAACGCAGCGCCAGCCCGGCCGGCGTCGTGACCGGCGCCTCCATGTAGCGGTGTTCGAGCGCATTCCAGATACGCTCCGCCTCGGCGCGGAAACGATCATGGCCGCGCGCCTCTGCAGCGCCGGCAAAGGCGCCGACGGCATCGCGGCTGCGCGCCGGATCGGCCCAGAGATCGAGCCGCGAGCCATCCTGCCAGGCATGGCGCGCCAACCGTTCGGATTTGACCAAGGTGACATGGTCGTCGAGCCGTTCGCCCAGGCTTTCGAACAGCGCCTCGAAAATCCAGCGCGCGGTGAACACCGTCGGCCCGGCATCGACGGCGACGCCGCCGCAATCGACGGTGCGAAGCTTGCCGCCCGGTGTCGCCATGCGCTCGACAACCGTCACCGGCACGCCGGCGCCGGCCAGGTGCGCCGCCGCGCACAGGCCGCCGATGCCCGCTCCGATGATGACAACGCCGTCCGCCCGCGCCAAGACCCGACTCCCCGAATTGCCCTTATGATTGACCGCGCCTGTGCGACTGTCCAGAGTCCATGACACATGACATCAACAGATTCCGTTACATTGCGCGAACGCTGGCTGCTGTGGCGCAACAACTGGCTCGCCAGCCCGGCGTTTCAGCGCTGGTCGATGCGGCTGCCGCTGCTGCGCGGCACGGCGCGGCACCACGCCAATGAAATGTTCCGGGTCATCACCGGCTTTGTCTATACCAAGACGCTGACCGCCGCCGTCGACGCCGGGGTGATCGCCAGTCTCGCCAGGGCGCCGGCGACCACCGCTGCGCTCGCCGCCGGTGCGGCGCTCGACGGGGTGGCGATGCAGCGGCTGCTGGCGGCGGCGGCGTCGATCGACCTTGTCGAGCCGCTGCCCGGCGATCGCTGGACGCTGGGCCAGCGCGGCGCCGCGCTGTCGAGCAATGCCGGCGCGCTGGCGATGATCGAGCATCACAAGCTGTTCTATGCCGATCTCGCCGATCCGCTGGCAATGCTGCGCCAGGGCCGCGGCGGCGGCGAACTCGCGGCATTCTGGTCATATGCCGGAGCGGCCGGCCGCGGCGATCCGGCCAGTGCCGACGATCCGGCCACCCAGGCCTATTCGACGCTGATGGCCGCGTCGCAGCCGATGGTCGCGGAACAGGTGCTCGAAGCCTATGATTTCAAACGGCATCGAAGTTTGCTCGATATCGGCGGCGGCCATGGTGCTTTTGTCGCCGCGGTCGCGGCGCGCCACCCGGCACTCGGCCTCGCGCTGTTCGACCTGCCGCCGGTCGCCGAACGCGCGCGCGCGGTGCTCGCGGCGCGCGGGCTCGGCCAGGTTGCCGTCCATGGCGGCAGCTTCCGCGACGATCCGCTGCCCGGTGGCGCCGACCTGATCAGCCTCGTCCGCATCCTCCACGACCATGACGATGACGTGGTGACGGCGCTGGTGGCGGCGATCCATGCGGCGCTGCCGCCGGGCGGGACGTTGCTCATCGCCGAACCGATGGCCGGAACGCCGGGGGCGCAGGCGATGGGTGATGCCTATTTCGGCCTGTACCTGTGGGCGATGGGCTCGGGCCGGCCGCGCACCGCCGAAGCCTATCGGTCCATGCTGCTTGCCGCCGGTTTTTCGCGGGTCCGCGAGGTCGCAACCGGCGTGCCGATGGTGACACGATTGCTCGTCGCGACCCGCTGACGCGATTCGTCCGCGACGAAGTGGCTCGTTTTGCAGGGGCGATTGGCCCGCGATCGCCATGTGTCAAAAAATTTTGACGGTCAAAAGCGTCAAGTTCGCTTTACAACTGCTTTTGTTGGGATAGGATGAAATTCGAGGTGAAGGCGGCGCTGATCGCCGTAGCACCAGGGGAGCGGGAATGGACACGTTGGCAGTCGTTGTAGAGGAGCCTGGGCGCGTTGCCCTGCGCCGCCTCGGGATGACGCCGCCGGATGCCGACGATCTGGTCGTAGCTGTTGATTTCAGTGGCATTTCGATGGGCACCGAAAAGCTCATGTTCAACGGATCGATGCCGGCCTTTCCGGGCATGGGTTATCCGCTGGTGCCCGGATATGAAGCCGTCGGCCGCGTCGTCGATGCCGGCGCCAAGGGCCGGGCACGTATCGGCGAAACGGTGTTCGTGCCGGGATCGTCGAAATTCATCGGCGCGCGCGGGCTGTTCGGCGGTTCGGCGCAGACTTTGGTAACGGGCTCGGCGCGCGTCCTCGGCATTCCCGACGGCCTCGGGGAATCGGCAGTGCTGCTGTCGCTCGCCGCGACCGCCCGCCATGCGCTCGTCGGCGGCGCGCTGCCCGACCTGATCATCGGCCATGGCGTGCTCGGCCGCCTGCTGGCGCGGATGGCGGTCGCCGAAGGGCGGTCGCCGACGGTGTGGGAAATCAATGCCGAACGCATGTCGGGTGGCGAGGGTTACAGCGTCGTCCAGCCCGACGCGGACGATCGCCGCGATTATCGCAGCATCTATGATGCCAGCGGCGATTCAAAAATCCTCGATCCTGCGGTCGCGCACATGGGCCATGGCGGCGAAATCGTCCTCGCCGGCTTCTACAGCGATCCGCTCAGTTTCAATTTCGCCCCGGCCTTCCGGCGTGAATCGCGCATCCGCATCGCCACCGAGTTCCTGCCCGACGATCTGGCAGCGGTGATCGCCATGGTCGGCAGCGGCCGGCTGTCGCTCGATGGCCTCGTCACCAACCGGGTGCCGGCCAGCGAGGCGGCAACTGCTTACGGCCGCGCCTTTTCGGACCCGGCCTGCCTCAAAATGGTCTTCGACTGGAGAAATCTCGCATGAGCGTGAATGCGTTCCTCGACGAAGTTGCTGCCTTGCGTGCCGAGGCCGATATCGAGCCGGATCCCGTCCATACCGGCGAAGTGACCAAGGAAACCCAGATCATCGCCATCTATGGCAAGGGTGGCAGCGGCAAATCCTTTGCGCTCGCCAATCTCAGCTACATGATGGCGCAGCAGGGCAAGCGCGTGCTGCTGATCGGCTGCGACCCGAAATCCGATACCACCAGCCTGTTGTTCGGTGGCAAGGACACCCCGACGATCATTGAAACATCGGCGCGCAAGAAGCTGGCCGGCGAAGAAATCAGCATCGAGGATGTCTGCTTCCAGCGCGACGGCGTGTTCGCGATGGAATTGGGCGGCCCCGAAGTCGGCCGCGGCTGCGGTGGGCGCGGCATCATCCATGGTTTCGAAACGCTGGAAAAGCTGGGCTTCCACGACTGGGGCTTTGACTACGTCCTGCTCGATTTCCTCGGCGACGTGGTCTGCGGCGGCTTCGGCCTGCCGATCGCCCGCGACATGTGCCAGAAGGTCATCGTCGTCGCGTCGAACGACCTGCAATCGCTCTACGTCGCCAACAATGTCTGCAAGGCGGTCGAATATTTCCGCAAGATGGGCGGCAATGTCGGCGTCGCCGGCATCCTGATCAACAAGGACGATGGCTCGGGCGAGGCGCAGGCCTTTGCCAAGGCGGTCGGCATTCCCGAACTGATCTCGATCCCGGCGCACGAGGATATCCGCAAGAAATCGGCAAACTACCAGATCATCGGCACCAGCGAGAGCCAGTGGGGCCCGCTGTTCGAACAGCTTGCCGAAAATGTCGCGAGCGCGCCGCCGGTGCGGCCGACTCCGCTGGACCAGGACGGCCTGCTCGGCCTGTTCAAGCCCGAGGATACCGGCGGCAATTTCACGCTGAAGCCGGCGAGCCAGGCCGACATGCGCGGCGGCGTCTTTGAAACCAAGCCGACCCTGGAGGTCGTCTACGACCATGTCTGATCCGCTGGATCTCGAAATCCCGGCACCGCCTTCGCCAGAGGGCGCGGGTTGCCATGCCGGTGCCGACACGATGCGCGAAGCCGCGGCCAAGGCCGGCAAGTCCGAAGTGCTCGATCGCTACGCCGCCGACTATCCCAAGGGTCCGCACGACCAGCCGCAATCGATGTGCCCGGCGTTCGGCTCGCTGCGCGTCGGCCTGCGCATGCGTCGCACCGCGACGATCCTGTCGGGCTCGGCATGCTGCGTCTATGGGCTGACCTTCACGTCGCACTTCTACGGCGCCCGCCGCACCGTCGGCTATGTGCCGTTCAATTCGGAATCGCTGGTCACCGGTAAATTGTTCGAGGACATCCGCGACGCCGTCCACCAGATGGCCGATCCGGCGCTGTACGACACCATCGTCATCACCAACCTCTGCGTGCCGACCGCGTCGGGTGTGCCGCTGCAGCTGCTGCCCGATGTCATCAACGGCGTCCGCATCATCGGCATCGACGTGCCGGGCTTTGGCGTGCCGACACATGCCGAGGCCAAGGATGTGCTCGCCGGCGCGATGCTCGCCTATGCACGCAAGGAAGCCATGGCCGGACCGGTCGCCGCTCCCGCCGAACGCCCCGACAAGCCGACGATCACGCTGCTCGGCGAAATGTTCCCCGCCGATCCGGTCGGCATCTCGATGATGCTCGAGCCGATGGGCCTGGCCGCCGGGCCGGTGGTGCCGACCCGCGAATGGCGTGAGCTTTATTCGGCGCTCGATTGCGCTGCGGTCGCTGCCATCCATCCGTTCTACACCGCATCCGTCCGCGAGTTCGAAGCCGCCGGCCGCAAGGTCGTCGGCAGCGCCCCGGTCGGGCGTGACGGCACTGCCGCCTGGCTTGCCGCCATCGGCGATGCCTGCGGGATCAGCGCCGACAAGGTTGCCGCCGCGCAGAACAAGTTCTTGCCCGCCATCGCCGGCGCGCTCGCCGCCAAGCCGATCAAGGGCCGCCTCACGGTGTCGGGCTATGAAGGCTCGGAACTGCTGGTGGCGCGGCTGCTCGTCGAAAGCGGCGCCGATGTCCGCTATGTCGGCACTGCCTGCCCGAAAACCCGCTGGTCGGACCCCGATCGCGAATGGCTCGAGGCCAGGGGCGTCCACATCCAGTATCGCGCCAGCCTCGAACAGGACATTGCCGCGGTCGACGAATTCCAGCCTGATCTTGCCATCGGCACGACGCCGGTCGTTCAGCACGCCAAATCGCATGCCATTCCGGCGCTGTATTTCACCAACCTCATCTCGGCGCGGCCGCTGATGGGCCCGGCCGGCGCCGGCAGCCTCGCCCAGGTCATCAATGGTGCGCTCGGCAACAAGGCGCGCTTCGACACGATGCGCGAATTCTTCAAGGGCGTCGGCGAAGGCTATTCGGCCGGCATCTGGGAAGACACGCCGACCGATCGCCCGCAGTTCAAGGCCAAATACGCCGCCAAGATGTTCGCCGCCGCCAAGGCCGAAGAGGCGATTGGCTCATGACGCTCATCCTCGATCATGGCGCCTTTGCTGACTTCGTCATGATCTGTGCCGGTCATGGGGGCGCGGCATGACCCTTATTCTCGATCATGACAGGGCCGGCGGCTATTGGGGCGCGGTCTATGCCTTCACCGCCATCAAGGGCCTGCAGGTCATCATCGATGGCCCGGTCGGCTGCGAAAACCTGCCGGTCACCTCGGTGCTCCACTATACCGACGGCCTGCCGCCGCACGAACTGCCGATCGTCGTCACCGGGCTGGGTGAACAGGAACTCGGCCGCGACGGCACCGAAGGCGCGATGAAGCGGGCGTGGAAGACGCTCGATCCGTCGCTGCCCGCCGTCGTCGTCACCGGATCGATCGCCGAAATGATCGGCGGCGGCGTGACGCCTGAAGGCACCAATATCCAGCGTTTCCTGCCGCGCACCATCGATGAAGACCAGTGGCAGGCCGGCGATCGCGCGCTGACCTGGCTGTGGACGCAGTTCGGCCCCAAGAAAACCCCGCCGGCGCGCCCGCGCAAGGAGGGTCAGAAGCCCAAGGTCAACATCATCGGGCCGATGTACGGCACCTTCAATATGCCGTCCGACCTCGCCGAAATCCGCCGCCTCATTGAAGGCATCGGCGCCGAGGTCAACATGGTGTTCCCGCTGGGCACCCATCTCGCCGACATCCGCCGCCTCGCCGATGCCGAGGTCAATGTCTGCATGTACCGCGAATGGGGCCGCGGCCTCTGCGAAGCGCTCGAACGCCCCTATCTGCAGGCGCCGATCGGGCTCAATTCCACGACGCTGTTCCTGCGCAAGCTCGCCGAGCTGACCGGCCTCGATGCCGAACCGTTCATCGAGAAGGAAAAGCACACCACCATCAAGCCGCTGTGGGACCTGTGGCGCTCGGTCACCCAGGATTTCTTCGGCACCGCCAGCTTTGCCGTCGTGGCGACCGAAACCTATGTCCGCGGGCTGCGCAGCTTCCTCGAAGACGATATGGGGCTGCCCTGCACCTTCACCTTCATGCGTTCGGCCGGGATCAAGCCCGACAATGCCGCGGTGCTCGAAGCGATCAAGACGACGCCGCCGCTGATCATGTTCGGCAGCTACAACGAACGCATGTACATGGCCGAGGTCGGCAGCCGCGCGATCTATGTGCCCGCCAGCTTCCCCGGCGCCGCCATCCGCCGCCACACCGGCACGCCATATATGGGCTATTCGGGCGCAACGTACCTGGTCCAGGAAGTCTGCAACGCGCTGTTCGACGCGCTGTTCTTCATCCTGCCGCTTGCGGCCCAGATGGACCGTGCCGAGGCGACGCCGTCGCGGCTGCTCGAACAGGTTGGCTGGGAAGACGATGCCCGGTCGGAACTCGATGTGCTCGTCGACAAGCAGCCGGTGCTGGTGCGGATTTCCGCTGCCAAGCGCCTGCGCGATGCCGCCGAACGCGCCGCGCGCGACGCCGGCGAGAAACAGGTTACCCGGGAACGGCTTTACGCCGCCGCCCGACTTTTCGAAGCGCAGGCGGCATGATGCTGCTGCGCTCATACCTTGGTCCAATCCTGGACCTCGACCTCTTTGCGGTGGGTTCCAACGCCGCAAAGCTGCCGGTCGGGCGAGGCCATTCCCGGCCCCGTGCGGCGGATAAACTGGAGGAAAATGCATGAGTGACAACAAGCTTGGGCCAGGTACCTACCTGACCGACGCCGAAGCGAAGGAAGTGCACAAGCTCTTCGTCGCTTCCACGACGTTTTTCGTCTTCGTGGCGATCATCGCCCACTTCCTGGTGTGGTCGTGGCGCCCGTGGCTCGGGGCTTCGAAGCCTTTGGCTTCGATCGAAAGCGTTCAGCAGGCCGACGCGACACGCGCCGCGCCGACCCGCGGTTAAGGAGACGGTACGATGTGGAGAATTTGGCAAACTTTCAATCCGCAACGCATCCTGAGTGCATTGGCGATCTTCCTGTTCACGCTGGCGATCCTGATCCACTTCATCCTGCTGTCGACGGATCGGTACAACTGGCTCGATGGCCCTTCGGCCACTCCGGCCCCCACGGCGTCGATCGCCACGGGTTCGGAATCGGCCTGAGCCGGCCAGCAGTATCGTGTTGTGTAAGAGGTAAGGCGAGACGGGCAGGACCGGCGTTGATTGGTCCTGCCCGCCCGCACCACTAGCTAGAATCCCGCGCTGCGCCGATTTGACGGCGGCGGTCCCGGGGGGAGGTGCGCCATGGCGCTATTGAGTTTCGAACGGAAATACCGCGTTCGCGGGGGCACGCTGATCGGCGGTGACCTTTTCGACTTCTGGATCGGCCCTTTCTATGTGGGCTTCTTCGGGGTCACGACGATCTTCTTCGCGACCCTGGGGACTGCGTTGATTCTCTATGGCGCGGCCATCGGCCCGACGTGGAACCCGTGGCTCATCAACATCGCGCCGCCCGACATCAGCTATGGTCTGGCGCTGGCGCCGCTGCGCGAAGGCGGGCTGTGGCAGATCATCACCATCTGCGCGCTCGGGGCCTTTGGCTCCTGGGCCCTGCGCGAGGTCGAAATCTGCCGCAAGCTCGGCATGGGCTATCATGTGCCGGCGGCGTTCGGCATGGCGATTTTCGCCTATTTCAGCCTCGAGGTCATTCGCCCGGTGCTGATGGGCGCCTGGGGCTGGGGTTTCCCCTATGGCATCTTCAGCCACCTCGATTGGGTGTCGAACACCGGCTACCAATATCTGCATTTCCACTACAACCCGGCGCACATGCTGGCGGTGAGCTTCTTCTTCACCACCGCGCTGGCGCTCGGCATGCACGGCGCGCTGGTGCTGTCGGCGGTCAATCCGGCCCCCGGCGGGGACGTCAAGTCGCCCGAATATGAAGATACCTTCTTCCGCGATCTGGTCGGCTATTCGGTCGGCACGCTCGGCATTCACCGCCTCGGGCTGCTGCTCGCGCTGAATGCCGTGTTCTGGAGCGCGGTCTGCATCATCATTTCCGGTCCTGTCTGGTCACGCGGCTGGCCGGAATGGTGGACGTGGTGGCTCAACCTGCCGATCTGGCGCTGAGGGGAGCGAAACCGATGGCATATCAAAATATCTTCACCCAAATCCAGCTCCGCGGCGAGTACGAACCTGGCGTTCCGCTCGACCACGACAGCGATCCGCGCTTCGGCCCGTTCGGCTATACGTATTGGATGGGCAAGCTCGGCGGCACCCAGATCGGCCCCGTCTATCTGGGCAAGCTCGGGCTCGCCTCGCTGATCTTCGGCACGCTGGCGTTCTGCATCATCGGCCTGAACTTCTGGGCGCAGGTCAACTGGGATCCGATCCAGTTCGTCCGCCAGCTGTTCTGGCTGTCGCTTGAACCACCGCCGGCCAAATATGGCCTGAAAGTGCTGCCGCCGCTGCAGGAAGGCGGCTGGTGGCTGATCACCGGCTTCTTCCTCACCGTGTCGATCCTGCTGTGGTGGGCGCGCACCTATGTCCGCGCCCGCGCGCTCGGCATGGGCACGCACATCGCCTGGGCCTTTGCCTCGGCGATCTGGCTCTATCTTGTCCTCGGCTTCATCCGGCCGCTGGCGATGGGCAGCTGGTCGGAAGCGGTGCCGTTCGGCATCTTTCCGCATCTCGATTGGACCGCGGCCTTCTCGATCCGTTACGGCAACCTGTTCTACAATCCGTTCCACGCGCTTTCGATCGCCTTCCTCTACGGGTCGGCGCTGCTGTTCGCGATGCACGGCGCCACCATCCTGGCCGTCGGCCGCTATGGCGGTGAACGCGAAATCGAACAGATCACCGATCGCGGCACTGCGTCAGAACGCGCTGCGCTGTTCTGGCGCTGGACAATGGGCTTCAACGCCTCGATGGAATCAATCCATCGCTGGGCGTGGTGGTTCTCCGTGCTGACCACGTTGACCGGCAGTATCGGCATCCTGCTTACCGGCACGGTTGTCGATAACTGGTACCTTTGGGCCGTCGAACATCACTTTGCGCTGGCCTATCCGGCGACCGGTGTTGTCGATCCCGCCACTCTTCCGGGGGCACCGCAATGACCCGCAAACTTGGCACTCTCGCGCTGATCCTGCCGGCACTTTTGCTCGCCGGCTGCGAATTCGGCAAGAAAACCGTGTCGCAGATCGGCCCGCGCGGGGCCGGCCTGCAACAGGTCAACGACAGCAGCTCGGCGCCCAAGATCGCCGCAGTTCCCGAACCGCCGTATCCGTTGACGCCCGACATGCTGCAGGGGCCGCGCGCCAATGTGACGTACCAGAACGTCAAGGTGCTCGGCGACCTGTCGACCGAGGAATTCAACTATACGATGGCGGCGATCTCGACCTGGATTGCCCCGGTCGATGGCCCCAACGCCGGGTGCAATTACTGCCACAACCCGGCGAACATGGCGTCGGATGAAATCTATACCAAGGTCGTCGCGCGCAAGATGATCGAAATGACGCGCAACATCAATTCGACCTGGCGGCCGCATTTCCAGTTGAGCCAGAACGGCCCCAACGCCGGCGTCACCTGCTGGACCTGCCATCGCGGCAATGCGGTGCCGAAGAACGTCTGGTCGTCGAACCTGCCCGATCCCGACAAGCTGGCCGGCAACAAGCATGGCCAGAACACGCCGGCGCAGACGGTGGCCTATGCCTCGCTGCCAAACGATCCGTTCACGGCGTTGCTGCAGGGCAAGAACAGCATCCGCGTTCAGTCGCCCGGCACGTTCCCGAGCAGCTATACCAAATCGATCGGCAGCACCGAACAGACCTATGGCCTGATGATGCACATGTCGCAGGGCCTGGGCGTCAACTGCGGCTATTGCCACAACACCCAGAACTTCGCGAACTGGAGCCAGTCGCGGCCGCAGCGCGTGTCGGCTTGGTACGGCATCCGCATGGTGCGCGATTCGAACGACAACTATATCTCGTCTCTCGGCAGCGTCTGGCCGGCCAACCGGCGCGGGCCGGCAGGCGATCCCAAGAAGATCTACTGCACGACCTGCCACCAGGGGGTATCCAAGCCGATGGGCGGGTATCCGATGCTCAAGGACTATCCGGGGCTGAAGGGTGCCTATCACAGCGACACGCCGGCCGCCGCACCGCCGATCGCCGAGGCGCCGCCCGAAGCACCGCCGGTGGCAACTCCGGTGGCATTGTTGGAGCCGACCAAGCCGGCCGCGTGACAACACTGACAGCAAAGAGAAAGGCCCGGGAGGCAACTCCCGGGCCTTTCCATTGAAATGGGGTCTGGGGCCGACGGCCCCAGCCGCCGGAGGCTCTTCCCTCAGATCGTCCGCGCCACAACCTCGCGCATGATTTCCGACGTGCCGCCGTAAATCCGCTGCACCCGCGCATCGCGCCACATGCGGGCGATCGGGTATTCGTTCATGTAGCCGGCACCGCCGTGCAGCTGCAGCGCCGCATCGACGACGCGGCCCTGCATTTCGGTGTGCCACAGCTTCGCCGCACTGGCTTCGGCGGCGGTCAGCTTGCCGGCGAGCAGCCGCTTCAGCCCCCAGTCGATATGCGCCCAGCCGACCTGCAGCTCGGTCTTCAGCGACGCAAGGGTGAAGCGGGTGTTCTGGAAATCGAACACCGTCTTGCCGAACGCCTTGCGGTCCTTGGTGAACTTGACCGCTTCGTCAAAGGCGCGCTGGGCGCCGGCCTGGGCGCCGATGGCGATGCCGAGGCGTTCCTGCGGCAACTGGCTCATCA
>JBBQKM010000047.1:0-12009 GCA_038326915.1 Sphingomonadales bacterium | reverse complement strand
CAAAGGCAAAATGCACATGATCGGTAACGGGGGCGCGGTCGATGACGGGCATATAAGGGTCATCACGCAGGTGCGCGAAGCGGCCGTCGAGCGCCACATACTGGTCGTTGCCATCGGGCCGCAGGCGCTTGTCGCGCTCGGCGCGGTACCTGGCCTTGAGGGAATCCTTGTCGATCGCTGCGCTGGCCATGCCTGAACCCCTGTTGGACGGGCCTGACTAGATCAGTTCGCCCGTCAGCAAAGCTGGCAGTTTTCCGGTTTCGCCGCGCGCTTCGGCCATGAACCGCGCCTTCAGCGGCGGAATGCGCTCCACCCCGGCCAGCCCAAAGCGCCGGATGGCCGACGGCAGCCGCCCCGGCACGGCAAACAACCGGTTCAAACCATCCGTCACCGCGCTGACCATGCTATTGTCGAGCCGCCGCCACGCCGAATAGCGCGCCAGTACATCGGGAGCGCCAAGGTCCTGGCCGGTGCGCGCCGCGTCGACGAGCACCTCGGCCAGCGCTGCCACGTCGCGGAATCCCATGTTGAGCCCCTGGCCGGCGATCGGATGGATGCCGTGCGCCGCATCGCCGATCAACAGCAGCCGCTGCGATTCATAGCTTGCGGCATGGTGGTAACCCAGCGGCCACACTGCCTGGGGGGCGATGACTTCGATATCGCCGAGCGTGCCATCGACCCGCGCCGCGATCTCGGCAGCCAGCGCGCGCGGCCCCAGCTTGCGGGCGCCTTCGGCATTGGCGGCATCAACCGTCCAGACAATCGCGGTGCGCGGACGCCCGTCGGCATCGTCGATCATCGGCAGCAGCGCCATCGGGCCGCTCGGATAGAACATTTCGCAGGCAATATTGCCGTGCGGCACGCTGTGCGCGACCATGGAGACCAGCGCGGCATTGGGGTAACGCCACGCCGTCAGGCGGATTCCGGCCGCGTCACGCGTCTTTGACCGGCGGCCATCGGCAGCGATTGCCAGCGGCGCGGTGAACCGACGGCCATCGGCGAGGGTCAAATGTGCCGCATGATCATCGCGCACCAGCGCCGCGACCGTTGCCGGCGCCACCAGAGTCACCAGCGGACAGGCGCGGACTTCGCGCAAAAGCCCGGCGCGTAACAGCCGGTTCTCCATCATGATACCCAGCGGATCCCCTGCTTCGCCGGCATCGAAGTGCAGAAATTGCGGCGCCGTGCCATCGGTAACGCGGATGCCGCGAATGGCGCAGCCATTGGCATCGAGGATGTCGCCCAGCCCCAGCGCCCGCAGCATCCGCGCGGAAGCGCTCGCCACCGCACTGGCGCGGCCATCGAAGGCTTGCGTGACCGTGCTGTCGAGATCCTGCGCATCGACGACAATGCTGCTGAGCTCATGCCGCGCCAGCGCCAGCGCGAGCGTGGCGCCGACAAGGCCGCCGCCAATGATGATGACGTCAGCGGAAACGGGGGCAGAAATGGGCGTGTTCATGGCCAAAACTGTTACCCGAAAGACTCACCCGTCCCAAGGGGGCATGTTGTCCATCGCATATCGAGGTGCCGACTCTTGACCCGCGACTCGGCGTGCTTCATCGTCGCAGGGCGGGTTCAAAGCGTGAACGCCGTTGGATTCATGGGGCCAAGGGCAACAACCGGGGGCAGGAACTGGCATGGCGACGCGCGCCGCGACACTGTCTGGCCGGCCAAAGGCCCCCGCCGCGGGGACCGGCCGTATCGCGCGCCTCCTGGCTGCCGTGCAGGCCGCTATCCGGCGCTTCTTCGTCCTTGTCGCCGCGCTGATGCTGGTGGTGCTGGCGGTGGCCCTGGTCGCCGCGATCCTGACCTGGTCGCCGCTCGATCCGTCGTTCAATTCGGTCACTGGCCGCATGCCGACCAACACGCTGGGCAGCCTGGGCAGCCATGTGTCCGACCTGTTGCTGCAGGGGCTGGGCTGGCCGGCGCTGTTTTTCGCGACGCCGATCGTCGTCGGCGCGCTGCGGCTGGTGCAGCACCGCGATTTCCCGCTGCGCCGCGCCGCGCTGGCGACGCTGGGCGGCATCGTCGTGCTGGCCGCCGCCACCGGCGCGCTCGGCCTGCCGGCGCTGGGGGCACCGGCGGGGTTCGGCGGCGTCGCCGGGCTGCTGCTCGATCATGGCACGACCTTGCTGGCGGAAACCGAAACGCTCGATGGTGTGCCGGTCGGCGTGCTGGCAGGCATCCTGCTGACACCACTCGCGCTGGCGCTGCTCGGCTGGGGCAGCGGCATCGAATTCGCCGATCTGGTGCGGCTGCGCGGTCTGGGTGAGCGCATTTCCGAGCGGGTATCGGGCGATGCCGACGCCGACACGCCGTTCCGCACCCAGCCCGAACGCCGCGCCGCGCCACGCGCCGTCGAAACCGATGACGACAGCTATGCTGAAATCCAGCCCGCCGCGCCGCAGCGCGTCGTGGTCGACGCCCCGGCCAAGCCGGCCCCGAGCAAGCGCCAGGAAAAGGAACGCCAGCCGGCGCTTAACCTTGGCGACAGCGCCATATTGCCCAGCCTGTCACTGCTGCGCCCGCCACCGACCGGCCCGGCGCGGCGCATCGACACCGCCAGCCTTGAACAGAATGCTCGGCTGCTCGAAGGCGTGCTCGAAGATTTCGGCGTCCGCGGCCGCATCGGCGAGGTTCGCCCCGGCCCGGTGGTGACCATGTACGAACTGGAACCCGCCCCCGGCATCAAGGCCTCGCGCGTCATCGGCCTTGCCGATGATATCGCGCGCTCGATGTCGGCGCTGTCGGCGCGCGTCGCCGTGGTGCCGGGCAAGAACGTCATCGGCATCGAACTGCCCAACCAGACCCGCGAAATGGTCAGCCTGTCGGAACTGCTCGGCAGCCAGGCGTTCGAGGATCGCGGCGCCGTGCTGCCGCTGATCCTGGGCAAGGATATCGCCGGCGAACCCGTCATCGCCGACCTGGCGCCGATGCCGCATCTGCTGATCGCCGGCACCACCGGCTCGGGCAAATCGGTCGGGCTCAACGCCATGATCCTGTCGCTGCTCTACCGGCTGGGGCCGGCGGACTGCCGAATGATCATGATCGATCCCAAGATGCTGGAATTGAAGACCTATGACGGCATCCCGCATCTGCTCGCGCCAGTCGTCACCGATCCGCCCAAGGCGATCCGCGCGCTGAAATGGGCGGTCGAGCAGATGGAGGACCGCTATCGCCAGATGTCGGCGATCAACGTCCGCAGCCTTGCCAATTTCAACCAGAAGGTCGCCGAAGCCAAGGCCAGCGGCAAACCGTTCATCCGCCGCGTGCAGACCGGCTGGGACCCCGAAACCGAAGCACCGATCATCGAGGAGGAAGTGCTCGATTTCGACAAGCTGCCGCTGATCGTCGTGGTCGTCGACGAGCTTGCCGACCTGATGATGACCGCCGGCAAGGAGGTCGAATTCCTGATCCAGCGGCTGGCGCAAAAGGCGCGCGCCGCCGGCATCCATCTGATCATGGCGACGCAGCGGCCGTCGGTCGATGTCATCACCGGCGTCATCAAGGCCAATCTGCCGACGCGCATCAGCTTCCAGGTGACCAGCAAGATCGATAGCCGCACGATTTTGGGCGAACAGGGCGCCGAACAGCTGCTCGGCAAGGGCGACATGCTGTGGATGTCGGGCGGCAAGCAGCTGATCCGTGTCCACGGGCCGTTCGTCACCGATGACGAGGTCGAGGCGGTTGCCGACCATTGGCGCCGCCAGGGCATGCCCGCCTATGTCGAGGCGGTGACCGAAGACCCGACCGACATCGACGGCCAATGGGGCCTTGAAAACGGCATGGGTGGTGGTGGCCGCGCCCCGACGGGCGATGACGAGGCCGACAGCTATGCCCGCGCCATCGAGATCATCGCCGCGGCGCAAAAGGCGTCGACCAGCTACCTCCAGCGCCAGCTGCGCGTCGGCTACAACAATGCCGCGCGGCTGATCGAACGCATGGAAGCCGATGGTTTCGTTTCGAAACCCGATCATGTCGGCCGCCGCGAAGTGCTGATCGACGAAAGCGGCGCCCGGCGATAGCGCCGCGAAGTGCAGATCGACGAAAGCGGCGCGGCGATAGCGCCGCGAAGTGCTGATCGACGAAAGCGGCGCGGCGATAGCGCCGCGCGGGCCGGTCAATCCTGCCGGGCGAACGAAATCGTCACGGCGACACCCTCGCCGGGCCGCGACTTGACCGCGATTTTTGCCGACGCATTGCGCTTCAACGATTCGACGATGATGGCGCTCAGCTTGCCGGGCTGCGGCCAGGTCACGCCCGTGGGCAGCCCGACCCCATCGTCGGCGATGGTGATATGGCAACCATGGTCGTCGATGACGCTGTGCAGCGTGATGATGCCGCCTTCGCCGCCGATGAAGGCGTGTTTCAGCGCATTGGTCAGCACTTCGTTGACGACAAGCCCCGCCGGCATGGCGACGTTGACGGACACCGGCCAGCTGTCGATGCGCGTGTCGAGGCGGATGCCCTCGACAGCATGGGCCTGCATGACCGCCGATGCGACCTGGCCGAGATAGGCGCCAAGGTCGAGCTGGTCGTCGGCCTCGTCCCGCGACAGCGCATCGTAGAGAACGGCGAGGGCATTGATCCGGCCAGCAAGCCGCGAAAAGCCCTCGCTATGGGCGGCATTGCCGACATTGCGAGCCTCCAGCCGGATCAGCGCGGTGATCATCTGCAGGTTGTTCTTGACCCGGTGCTGGAGCTCCTTGAGCAGGATGTCCTTGCCCGGCAGCACGGCGGCGGGCGGCACGTCGGCGTCGCGGGCCGCGTCGGGGGCATGGCTCATCGCCACCAGCCGATAGATCGGCTCGCCATCGTCATTCTCGATGGTGTTCGACCAAACATCGACATTGATGCTGCCGGCGTCGCGAACGATGGTGAACACGCCGATATATTCGGAATCGTTGCGCACCGCATCGCGGAGCGTGCGTTCATCGTCATCGGCGAGCGCCACGCCGGGCAGCGCCCGCCAGCTCTTGCCCTCGATATCCGCCGCGTCGCAGCCGGTCAGCCGCTGGAATTCGAGATTGGCATAGGTGACGATTTCGGAAGGCTGCAGCTCCGATACCGCCACGGCGACCGGGATATGGTCAAGAAATTGCTTGAAGCGATCGCCCGCCAGCGCATCGACCAGCGCGGCGGGATCGACCGGAGCGTCTGGCTGCCCGTCAGTTTCGTTCGACATTCGGGTTCCAGTGCGAGACGACAGGCGCAATGTCATCCCATACAAGCGGCTACCGCCACCGCCAAGCGCTTGCTGGCATTCGTGTCGGCGTCGTAACAACCTGATCTTCAGGTCTTTTCCGGCAGCGGCTTCGCGCCGGGGCGACGGCGGCGGTGCCTCCTACGCTGACGTCGCCCTGCGCAGCTAATGCTGTTCACAGCTTGCCGGGGCGGGCCGGCGCTGCAATCGATTGATCGGCAATGATGATCGGGGCGTGACATGCACTATGCTGAGCTGCTGGACGCCAGGAACGAACTGACCGGCCCGGGCGGCGCGTTCGAAATCGTCGAGGCCGATGTGCTGGGCCGCCGCATCCGCACCTACAAGACCGCACCGCCGACCGTGCGCGACGTCTGGCTGGCGACGACGGCATTCGCCGATCGCTCCTACCTAGTCTACGGCGACGAGCGGCTGAGCTATGCCGAGGCGCATGCCCGGGTCGACGCCATCGCCGCCTGGCTGGCCGCGCAGGGCATCGGGCGCGGCGACCGGGTGGCGATCGCCATGCGCAACTATCCCGAATGGCTGCTGATCTATTGGGCGTGCGTCGCGACCGGCATCGCCGTTGTCGGCATGAACGCCTGGTGGACGAGCAAAGAAATGGCCTATGCGCTGACCGATTCCGCGCCAAAGGCGCTGTTTCTCGATGCCGAACGGCTCGACCGGCTGGGGGCCGATGCCGCCGCCATGATCGTCATCGGCGTGCGCATCGCCGGGCCCCGCGCCGGCGTCACCCCCTGGTCGGATGTCATCGCCCATGGCGGCGCCATGCCCGACGTCGCCATCGATCCCGACGACGATGCCTGCATTTTCTACACATCGGGGACCACCGGCCACCCCAAGGGCGCCCAGCTTACCCATCGCGGCTGCGTCGCCAACCTGTACAACATGCTCTATGCCGCCGCGTCTTCGGCGCTCGCCACCCAGCGCGCCACCGGGGTCGCGCCGCCGGCCGAGGCACCGGTGCCGGTCACGCTGATCACCACGCCGCTGTTCCATGTCACCGCCAACAATTGCGGCGCCTATATCACCACCGCGGTCGGCGGCACGCTGGTGCTGATGTACCGCTGGGATGCCGGCGAGGCGCTGCGCCTGATCGCCCGCGAACGCGTGACGGCGATGAGCGGCGTGCCGGTGATGGCGCGCGAACTGATCGCCCACCCCGATTTCGAAGCCACCGACACGTCGAGCCTGACCTCGCTGGCCGGCGGCGGCGCGCAGGTGCCGCCCGACCTTGTCCACAAGATCGAGGCCCAGGTGGCGACGGCACGGCCCGGCACCGGCTATGGCATGACCGAAACCTGCGGGATCATCACATCGGTGTCCGCCGATTTCTTTGTCGACAAGCCCGACAGCGCCGGCCCGGCGATGCCGAATTTCGAGGCCAAATGCGTCGACGACAATGGCGAAACCGTGCCGCCCGGCGCCGTGGGCGAGCTGTGGGTCAAGGGATCATCGGTCATCAAGGGCTATATCAACCGCCCCGAGGCCACGGCGGCCGCGATCACCGACGGCTGGCTGCACACCGGCGACATCGCCCGCATCGACGCCGACGGCTTCATCTTCATCGTCGATCGCAAGAAGGACATGGTGTTGCGCGGCGGCGAGAATGTCTATTGCGCCGAGGTCGAGGCGATCGTCTATCGCCACGCCGCCGTCGCCGAATGCTGCGTGTTTGGCGTGCCCGATGAGCGGCTGGGGGAAGAGGTCGGCGTCGCGGTGGTGCTGAAACCGGGGGCCGCGCTCGACGATGCGGCGCTGCGCGCGCATTGCGCCGCGGTGATCGCGAAGCACAAGGTGCCGCGCTATGTCTGGTTCATGGACGAGCCGTTGCCGCGCAATGCCAGCGGCAAGTTCCTGAAGCGCGAATTGCGCGACCGGCTGAGCCCGGCGGTGGCGCAGGCCGTCGGCTAGCGGCGCAGCGTCGCCTAGCGGCGCAGAAACAGCCCGATCGTCAGCGCCACGCCGATGACGATGATGCCGATCTTAAGCAGTTTTTCGGGCAGCACCTTTAGCGCCCGCGCGCCGATATAGCCGCCGATGATCGACCCGGCGCCGATGGCCGCGGCTTCGCGCCAGGCGACGGCACCGGAAAAGGCGAACACGGTGGCGGCGGCAAGGTTGGACAGCGCGACAAGCACGTTCTTGGTGCCGCCGGCGTTGCGCACCGGCAGGCGCGCAAGCGTCAGCGAGGCCAGGGTCATGATGCCGGCGCCGCCGCCGAAAAAGCCGCTGTAGAGGCCGATCGTCCCTTGCGTCAGCACCGTCACCCACGCCGGCGGCGGGGCGCTGCCGGGTTTCGGGCCGTTGCCGAAGGTGCTCCAGGCGAAAAGCGCGGTGGCGGCGAGCACCAGCCACGGCACCATGACGGCAAAGACCTTGCTCGGCGTGGCGATCAGCAGGAAGGCGCCGCCGATGCCGCACGACAGCGCGATGACCGCCAGCGCGCGGAACGACAGCCGGTCGGCGCCCGATACCAGCGAACGGCCCGCCCAGCCGGTGGTGATCTGGCCGGGAAACAGCGCGATCGTCGAGGTGATGTTGGCAAGCTTGGGATCAAGCCCCGCGGCGATCAGCGCCGGCAGGGTGATGAACGAACCACCGCCGGCGAGGGCGTTCTGCACACCCGCCCACAGGCCGGCGGCGAAAAGCAGGAGGAAAATGGCCATCGCGGCTGCGTTTCGACGCTGGCGCGCGCGATGGCAAGGGGGTGTTCGCCCCGTCTATGATCCCCTCTCAGGCCGGGACCCATGAACCACAGGCTATGGTTGCATGGGTGCCAATGTGCCGACAGCCAGTGGGTCATGGGTCCCGGCCTGCGCCGGGATGACAGCACCTACTCCGCCGCCACGACCTCTGCCACCGCGCGCACCGTCACCGGGATCGCGCTTTGCCGCGACTGGCCGGTGATCGGGTCATAGTCGCTGGTTTCATCGACCAGCCGGTTGGTGCTGTTGCCATGGGCCCGGACGCCCCCCAGGCCGGTGTCGTGATCGCCGAACGCATGCGCCATCGAAATCACCCCCGGCCGCATCTCTGGCGAAGCCTTGGCGATGCCATACAGGCTGCCGTGCGCGCCGCTTATCTCGATCGCGCTGTCGTCGGCGATGCCCAGCCGCGCCATGTCGTCGGGGTTCATATGGGCGTGGTTGGTCGCGCCCTTCTTCGCCAGCGCCGCGTACTGGTGGCCCGATGAATTGAACACATGCTTGGTGCGCCGCGACACCAGCCGGAAACCGCCCTCGGCATCGGGCACCTGCGCCAGCCGGCTGCGCAGCTGGGCGATTGCATCGTCGGGGGTCAGGGTGAAGCGCGCCTCGGCCGCCGTCCCGTCCCTGGGCCGCGCCGGCTGCACGACGGGCGCAAGGTGGTCATAGACGATCGCGGCGCCATCGGGGGTGTCGTCGCGGACCTGGCTCGGGGGCACAAGGCCGCCGGCTGCGATCAGGTCGAGGATCGCGGCCTTGTCGGGTTTGACCACCAGATCGGCCTCGCCGCCGGCAAAGCGCAGCGGCACCTGCATCCGCCGCGCCAGTTCCCAGAACATTTCCCATTCGTCGAGCGTGTCGCCGGGCGGCGGCACCAGCGCGCGGGCATAGCGGGCATAGGGCGTTTCGTGCCACCATTCCGACAGGTTGGTGATGTCGTCGCGTTCGAGGCACATCGACGGCGCCAGCACATATTCGGCATGGCGCACGGTCGCCGATTCGCGGATGTCGATGCAGACCAGCAGGTCGAGCGACTGCATCGCCTCGACCATCTTGTCCTGATTGGGGAATGCCACCACCGGGTTGCCGCCGATGACGATCAGCGCCTTCACCTGGCCGTCGCCGGGGGTAAGGATTTCGTCGGCAAGCACGTTGCACGGCATTTCTTCGCCCAGCTGCGTCAGCCCGCGGAAGCGCGAGGCGGGGAAGCCCGCGCCCCACAGCTTCATCGGCGGGTTGACCGCGGCATGGCGCGGCGCCTGGGCGGTGAACACGCGCGGCGGCGACGCCAGCTCGCCTTCGCGCACAAAGCGCCCGCAGACGATGTTGAGGCTGGCGAGCAGATATTCGATCAACGTACCATCACCCGACATCTCGGGGCCGGTGCCCGACGAGGCAATGCCGCGCCGCGCATCGGCAAAGATCCGCGCCGCGCTGACAATGGCATCGGCGGGAACCCCGGCGCGCGCCGCTGCAACCTCGGGCGTCATCCCGCGCACCGCATCGCGGAGTTCGTCGAGGCCGTCGACATGCTGCTGGCAGAACGCCTGGTCGAAGCGGCCTTCCGACAGGATGACGTTGAGGATCGCCGCCAGCAGCGCGACATCCTCGCCGGGCCTGACCGCCAGATGGACATCGGCGTGGCGCGCGACATCGCTGACGCGCGGATCGATGACGACCAGCTTCAACCCCCGCGCCTTGGCATCCTGCAGGCTGCGCGATGGCGAGAAAGGCGACACGCCGCCGACCGGCCCATAGTGCGAGGTGATGGCATTGTTGCCGACGATCAGCAGCGCCCCCGCCGTGCTGAACGGCTGCGGGCCGCCGCCCCAATGCCCCATCCGCAGCGTCGTATAGACCTTGGCCGGCTGGTCGAGTGTGACGCTGGTATAATAGTTGCGCGTGCCCAGCCCCTTGGCAAAGGCATGGCCGGCGAACATCGCGGCGCTGTTCTGAAAGGCATAGGTGCCGGAATAGACGGCAATGCTGTGGGGCCCATGCTGCGCAACAATCGCCTGCAATTTCGCGGCGATTTCATCGAACACCGCATCGCGGCCGATCGGTTGCAGCCCGGCCGGTGTGCGTTTCTGATGCTGCCGCAAGCGGCTGTCATGGTTGTGCGCCTCCGCAAGCTGGCGGCCCTTGATGCAGGTGTAGCCGTGGTATTTCGTGTCGTCGGGATCGCCGCGGATGCCAACCACCCGGCCCCCATCGACATCGGCGAGCATTGCGCAATTGGCGTGGCAGAAACGACAGAAGGTGCGGTGCGTGGTGATGGCCATATGACCCCACTTTCGTGTTGCAATGCTGCAACAACCAATATCGTTGTGCCCCCGATTTACCGCGACTGTCAGTTTTCGCGGCTACCAGCGCGGCATGAAGACGCGGCTAATTATTATCAGACCGGCAAAACCCGGCGACCATGGTTTCGGCAATGCCGGCCCTTGTGCTGGCAACGGGGAGGAAACGTCATGAAGCTTCGCACCATCCTTCTGCAGGGTGTCACGATCCTGGGCGCTTGCACCGCCGCCTCTATCGCCACGCCGGCGCTTGCCGCCGATGAACAGCCCACTGCCGCTGCCGATGACAGCGCGCTGCGCGAGATCGTGGTTACGGCACAGCGCCGGTCCGACAATATCCAGAGCATACCGGTCGCGGTGTCGGCACTCGATGCCAAGGCGCTGGATGCCAATACCGTCGAGGATATCCGCGATTTCGCCGGCCGCGTGCCCAGCCTGGTTGTCGACAATGTTGCAGCCGGGCCCAGTGCCGCAGCGATCTCGATCCGCGGTATCTCGTTCGAAGATATCGAGAAATCCTTTGATCCCGCGGTCGGCGTCGTTGTCGATGGCGTGTTCATCGGCACCAACACCGGGCAATTGCTCGACAGCTTTGACATGGAACGGCTCGAGGTGCTGCGCGGGCCGCAGGGCACCTTGTTCGGCCGCAACACCATCGCCGGGGTGATCAGCGTCACCCGCACCAAACCGACCGACGATTTTGGCGTGAAGGGCAGCTTTGCCTATTCGAACTATGATACCAAACGTGGCCGACTGGTGGTCAACACCGGCAAGCTCGGCGATTTCATCGCGCTGAAGGCGTTCGGTTTCTACGACAAGACCGACGGCTATTATTTCAACGCCACCAAGAATCGCGACGAAGGCGCATATGAGGTGCTGACCGGCGGCGTATCGGCGCGGATCACCCCGGCCGAGGGCATTTCGGCGCTGGTCACCTATGAACATATGCGCGAGCGCGGTGAAACCATCGTGTCCTCGCTGTCCGAAACCGGCAAGGACCTGATCTGCGTGGCGCCCGGTGTCCCCGGCTTTGCCCCGCCCAACCAGTGCAACCGCCGCGGGCTGGATGACTGGGGGCTCTACACCAGCTTCGGCCAGGGCGCGACGCCGGTGAAGAACGACACCGATGCGATCACCGCCAACATCGACATCGACATCGGCAGCTTCACGCTGACGTCGGTCACCGGCTATCGCACCAACAAGGAATCGGTGACGCAGGATTTCGATGCGACCTCGGCGTTGTTTTTCGAAACCCGGCGTGACCAGAAATACCGCCAGTTCAGCCAGGAATTGCGCTTCGTCGGCGACATCACCGACAGCATCAACATCCTCGTCGGCGGCTATTATTTCGACAGCAACTACAAGCTCGACCAGACGACGACGCTTGGCGCTGTGCTCGCCGGCGGCGCTCCGGCGCTGCTGCGCCAATATGTCGATCACAGCACCAAATCCTATGCCGGCTTTGCCGATGCGCGCTGGAAACTGACCGACCGGATGACGCTGGGCGTCGGCGCGCGCTATACCCATGACGACAAATCGATCTTCAACAACTACGGCCGCATCAGTGCGCTGGTCGGCATCACCCAGCCCAATTTCGACGGCAAGAGCTGCGTCCAGGTAACCGGCCTGCTGACGCTGGCGCCGGGCGTTGTCGTCCCGGCCTATGGCCCCGCGAGCAACTGTTCGGGCAGCCAGGGCTTTGGCCAGTTCACCTGGCGCGCCAGCCTCGATTACGAGATCGGCGACGGCAAGCGCGTCTATGCCTCGTACAACAAGG
>JBBQKM010000046.1:0-12058 GCA_038326915.1 Sphingomonadales bacterium | reverse complement strand
TTCGCGCCCCGTCGACCAGCGGCGCCGAGATCGTCGGCCGTCGCAGCAACTGGATCAGCGGCTGCCTCGTCACCGACGCCGGCGATATCCGGGTCATCGCACCGTGGCCGCCAGCCGCTGGCGCATCCCCGGCGGTGCGTGCGATCACCGCCTTTGCTGCCGCGCATTGCAACGCCGCCGCCGGGCAGGCCGATCTTGAGGTGCTGCGCCTCGCCGCCAATCTGCTGACTCCGGCGACCAGCCTGGCGTTTGTCGGGCCGCTGGGCGTGGCACGCGGCGCAATTCCGCTGCTGCGCAAGGTCGCGCTGCCGCATGAAGGCTTTGATGCCATCGGGCGCGAGCCGCACGTTCCCGTGCCGTTGGCACCGCCGCCGCCGCAGTGGCACCCCGAACCACCAGCGCCCGACCTGCCGATCAAGGAAGATCCGATCATCCCCGGGCCGGTGCGGATACGGAAATCGAACTATGTCTGGGTGACGGTGGCACCGGTGCTGGTGGCGCTCACGGGGCTGGTCGCTGCGCTGCGGTTCGTGCTGGTGCCGCTGTGGCCGCTGATCATCGCCTTTGTCGTGCTGATGCTGCTCAATGCCGGCCAGCATTTTCCGCGGGGTCCGGTTCGCCGCCGGCTGCCGTGGCTGGTGTTGCTGCTGCTGCCGGCGCTGGTCTCGATGGTCGCCGGGCCGTTCGGGCTGGTCGGCACCGATTTCGATGATGCTGGCCGGGCGCGCTGGATTGGCGTCCAGCAGGCGCTTGTGATCGCCGGTTTCGTGCAACCCTGGCTGATGGCGGCGGGGTTGCCGGGTGGCCGGCGCTTCACGCTCGATCTTGGGGCGCTGGGCTTCCTTGCAGCGTTCTTCGCCGCATCGGTGGCAATCATCACCTGGTCGCCGGGAAGCTGACGCCGCGTATCAGGCCAGCCTGAGCCTTTGCGCCCGCGCCTTCCACAGGGCGATCGTCGTATCGGGCAGATCGTGGGTTTCGCGGCCGCGGCGCACGGTTTCCAGCGCGGTTTCGACGGCACGGCCGATATCCGATGCATATCCGGCCAGCAAGCGTGGGTCGTCGCCATCGAAGACCTGGACATTGCCATCGCCGATCCGAAAGCCGACGCGCGGCGGGTGGACGCTGTCGCGCAACGCCGCGGGCCAGGGCGCGCGCGGCGTATGGCCGAGGAACGCATCCATGATCCGGCCATGGCCGCCCCAGGCGATGACCGCCATCGCAAGGTCGGGGAACGCCTGCGCCAGTGCCCAGCAATCGTCGTGGATTTCGGTCGCCATCGGATAATCCTCGATCTCGTCGGCATAGGCGATCTGGCCGTCGGGATGGCACCAGCCGGCCACCCCCGCCGCCCCGGCGAGGAGCTGGTTGTTGCCTAGCCAGGCAGGGTCGATGCTGCCCCAGGTTCGGCGCCAGGTGGTGAGTGCAGCGTCGGCGACCGGGTCGTCGACGGCGCGGGTGCCGGGCGGCGTCGCGACATGCGGCGGCAGGCCGACAGCGGCGCGGATGCTGCGGACGCGGTCGTCGATGCGGGAATAGCGCAGGGGGCCAAAGCCGCTGTCGGTGCGCGCGATGATCTCGGCGGCGCGTTCGGGGGCAAGCGGCGTGCCGATCACGATGATATCGACCCGCTTTGACGACAGGGCGCGGAGAAGATCGACCGGCATCACCGTCTTGTAACAATATATATGTCAAAAGACAACGCAGCGGGTTGGTGACGATATCGGCGGGCGGGTATCTTGCAGAACTGCGGTGAACCATTAGGTTCCGGGCTTGATCGGGGGACACGCGATGAGTCTGGGCAGTTTCTTTTCCAAGCAGTTCGTCGATGTCATCGACTGGACCGACGAACCCGGCGTGCTGGCGTTGCGCTATCCCATCGCCGATCGCGAGATCCAGCATGGCGGCCAGCTGACGGTGCGCGAGGGCCAGGCGGCGGTGTTCATGACCGAAGGGCAGCTCGCCGACCAGTTCGGGCCGGGCCAGCATACGCTCGACACCTCGACCCTGCCGGTGCTGAGCGCGCTCGAACATTGGGACAAGGGGTTCCAGGCGCCGTTCAAGTCCGACGTCTATTTCTTCTCCCTGCGCCAGCAGATCGATCGCAAATGGGGAACGGCACAGCCGATCACCCTGCGTGACAAGGATTTCGGCACGCTGCGGGTGCGGGCGTTCGGCCGCTATGCCTTTGCGATCGGCGATGTCGAAACCTTTTGGCGCACGTTGGTCGGCAACCTCGAACGCTTTACCGTCGATGATGTCGAACCGCAGTTGCGCGCCGTGGTCGCCACCGCGCTGGCATCGCATCTTGGTGCCGGCGAAGTCGCTTTCCTCGACATGGCGGCGAACCAGCAGGCGCTGTCCGACGCGTTGAAGGCGGCGGTGGCGCCGGCGTTCACGGCGCTGGGGCTCACCCTCACCAGCTTCAACGTCGAAAGCCTGTCGCTGCCCGAGGAGGTCCAGGCGGTGATCGACAAGGCATCGTCGATCCGCGCGCTCGGCGATCTCGACAAATATGCCAAATTCCAGGCTGCCGACAGCATCGCGGCCGCCGCGGCGAACCCGGGCGGCGTGGCCGGCATCGGCGCCAGCGCCGCCGCGGGCATGGCGATCGGCCAGGCTATGGGGGTCGGCGGGATGGGCGGCGGACTGGGTGGCGGCGCACCCACCGAGGACGCCTTTGCACTGATCGGCAAGCTGCATGGCCTGCTGACCGCCGGCGCCATCACCCAGGCCGAGTTCGACGCGAAAAAGGCAGCGCTGCTGGCCAAGATCGGCTGAGCCGGTGCTGAACGCCAATTGCCCCAGCTGCGGGGCGGCGATCGCCTTTCGTTCAGGCGTGCTGCCCATCGTCGTCTGCGATTTCTGTCGCAGCACGGTGATGCGGCGCGGGCCGGATCTTGAGCTGATCGGCGTATCGGCGCGGGTGCCCGAAACCATCACGCCGCTGCAGATCGGTGCGCGCGGCGTCTACGGCGGCAAGGCGTTCGAACTGATCGGCCGGGTGCGCTGGCAATGGCGCGACGCGGGCGGGCTGGTCGGCGGCGGCTGGAGCGAGTGGCTGGCGCTGTTCGCCGACGATACGCCGGGCTGGCTGGCGGAGGCGATGGGCCGCTACACGATGATGACCGAAATCGCGCCGCTGCCCGATGACGACATCGTGGCCAGGGTGGTCGCCGGCGACCCGATCGTCCCCGACATGCTGGTCGAACTGGCGGGCACAAGTTATCGCGTCATCGACGCCCGTACCGCCGAGGCGGTGGGCAGCGAGGGCGAATTGCCCTTTGCCGCGCCGCCGGGTGAAACGCTGTTCGGCGTCGATCTCGCCAATGCCAACGGCGGCCGCGCCAGCATCCAGAAACATGGAGATAGCGTCACCGCCTGGGCCGGCAGCGCCCTGGCGTTGCGCGACTTTGCGCCCAAGGGGCTGCGCCCCCTCGACGGCTGGCAGCCGCCCGGGTGGGCGGCGTGAGCGATACCCCGCGCGCGCTGTCGTGCCCCAATTGCGGTGCGCCGATCGTCGTCCGCGCCGTCGGCAACACGGTCACCGTCGTCTGCGGCAATTGCGGCAGCAGCCTCGATGCCACTGATCCCGATCTTGCCGTCCTCAATCGCAGTGTTGCGGCGGGCGCGCGATCGCGTATCCCGCTGTCTACGCGCGGCTTTCTGGCGGGCATCGAATGGGAGGCAATCGGCTTTCTGGAACGCAGCGGCGGCGGCGGAACATGGCAGGAAACGCTTCTGTTCAACCCCTGGGTTGGCTATCGCTTCCTCGTCGATGATGGCGAAACCTGGCGGCTGGGCACGCCACTCAACCGGCTGCCTTCAGAAATCGGCGATGCCGCGACGCTCGATAGCGACCGCTATCAGGCGACCGAACGCTACGAAGCCCGGGTCGATTTCGTCGTCGGTGAATTCTACTGGCGGGTGGCGGTCGGCGAAACGGTCGACGTCGCCGATTTCGAAGGCCCCGGCGACACCACGCTGTCGCGCGAAAGCAACCTTGCCGAAGTCGCCTGGACGCGGCTCGAACCTCAGGGCGAGGGGGTTGTCGAAACCGCCTTCGGCATTGCACCCGAAGCGTCACCGCAGCGTGCCGCATCGCTCGATGACCCATCGGCGCCGACCTTCAACACCATCGTCGCCGGCATCGCCACCGCGTTGCTGCTGCTGATCCTGATGTTCGGCCCCTGGGCGCAGCAGGTGCTTGTCGACACCATCGTCGTGACACCCGACGGGCCGACGGTGACGCAGAAATTCGGGCCGGTGGTGCTGACCCGTGCCAGCAGCGGCGTCGCCGTGCGCGGCTATGCCGAGCTCGAAAATGCCTGGGTCGATCTCGATTTCGCGCTGGTCAATCGCGCCAATCAGGATCGCTATGACGGGTCGACCACCGCCGAACATTATCGCGGCCGCGATTCCGAAGGCGAATGGACCGAGGGCGATCGCGGGCCGGAAGTCGCCTTTGCCAGCCTGCCGCGCGGCGAATACGACCTGCTTGTCGAAGCGACCGCGCATGTCTGGCCGGCGCGCGGCGCGTGGGACGCGGCACCGGCCTATGGCGAAACGCCGATCCCGGTGACGGTGGAGGTGACGCGCAACAAATTGTTCTGGGGCGTGCTTATCCTGGCGCTGATCGCGATCTGGGCGATTCCGGCAACGCAATGGTTCATGTGGTACCAGCTGCGGTACGGCCGATGACCAGGATCGGTCGCATCCTGTTCATTGCCTGGTGTACGCTTGTCGTCATCCTGTTTGCCATCGCGGTCAGCAACGGGTGGTCGCCGTTCGCGCAGGGCGGGCGCGGCGGCGGCGGCATTTTCGTGCGCGGCGGCGGCGGCCCGCAACACAAATAGAGGGAGTTCATCATGCTCAGCATCAACGTGTTCCTGGCGACCATCGGCTATGCCTTTCTCGGCATTGCCATTTTCGTTGTCGGCTTCCGGCTGTGGGATTGGCTGACGCCGACCGACATCTGGAAGGAAATCGCCGAAAAGCACAATATCGCGCTGGCGATCCTGACCGGCGCCATCGCCATTGCGCTCGCCATCATCATCGGTTCGGCGATTCATGGCTGAAGCCCCGGCCGGCGATGCGGTAACGAGTCTCGGCCCCATCCTGTTGTTCTCGGCCTTTGTCGTTGCGACCTGCGGCCTGGTGTATGAACTGCTCGCCGGCACGCTCGCCAGCTACCTCCTCGGTGACAGCGTCACCCAGTTTTCGACCGTCATCGGCACCTATCTGTTCGCGATGGGCATGGGGGCGTGGCTGTCGCGCGGGGTGAAGCGCAACGAGCTTGCGGTGTTCATCCGCGTCGAAATCCTGATCGCCGCGGTCGGCGGCGGCTCGGCGGCGCTGCTGTTCCTGCTGTTCGATCGCGTCGCCGATTTTCGCCTGCCGCTTTATGGCCTGGTGCTGCTGATCGGCACGCTGGTGGGCCTCGAGGTGCCGCTGCTGATGCGGCTGCTCAAGGACCGGCTCGAATTCGGCGATCTGGTGTCGAAGGTGCTGACCTTTGATTACATCGGCGCGCTGGCGGCGTCGCTGCTGTTTCCGCTCGTGCTGGTGCCGCAACTGGGGCTGATCCGCACCGGGTTTCTGTTCGGCCTCGCCAATGTCGCGGTGGCGCTCGGCCTGCTGCTGATGCTGCCGGCGCGTGCCCGGCTGCGCGGCGAGCTGGCGGCGGGCATTATCGTCGCCGCGGCGCTGGTGGCGGGGTTCTTCGGCGCCGAACGGCTGCAGAAACTTGCCGAGGTCGCCGCCTATCAGGCGCCGGTCATCTATGCCGCCTCGACCCCCTATCAGCGCATCGTGCTGACCAAGGCGGGCGACGATCTGCGGCTGTATCTCAACGGCAATATGCAATTTTCGTCGCGCGACGAATATCGCTACCACGAGGCGCTGGTGCATCCAGCGCTGGGCCGAGTGGCGCGGCCGGCGCATGTGCTGGTGCTCGGCGGCGGCGACGGGCTTGCACTCCGCGAGATACTGAAGCACCCGGGAGTCGAAGCGATCACGCTGGTCGATCTCGATCCGGCGATGACACGGCTGTTCGGGCGTAGCGCGATGCTGACCCCGCTCAACCAGGGCGCGCTGACCGACCGGCGCGTCCATGTCGTCAATGCCGATGCCTTTGTCTGGCTGCGCGCCAATCGCCGGCAGTATGATGCGGTGGTGGTCGATTTTCCCGATCCGACCAATTTTTCGGTCGGCAAGCTGTACACGCTCAGCCTTTATCGCGAGCTGGCGCGGGCGATAGCCCCCGATGGCATCGCCGTTGTCCAGAGCACCTCGCCGCTGGTGGCGCCGCGCGCCTATTGGACAGTGGCGGCAACGCTGGAGGCGGCGGGGCTGGTGACGCGGGCGTATCATGCTAATGTGCCGAGCTTCGGCGAATGGGGCTTCATCCTCGCCGCGCACCGCCCGATCGGCGATGCGGTGCGCTTGCCGCCGGGCCTGCGTTTCCTCACCGCCCACACCCAGGCGGCGATGTATGATTTCCCCACCGACATGGCGCGCCGCCCGGTCGAGGTTAACCGGCTCGACAACCAGGTGCTGGTGCGCGCCTTCGACGCCGAATGGTCGCGGTTCGAGGGGTGACGGGGTTCGATCTCGACCGCCGCGGCGTGATGATCGGCGCCGGCGCTCTGGCGCTTGCGGGGTGCGCCGAAGGCGCGATACCGGGCACGCTGGCCGGTGCCGACATGGCGCGCGGGCATTTGCTGCGCACGCCGTTCGGCGACGCGGCGCCCGCCGAAACCCGCCGCACCGGCATCGCCATATTGGGCGGCGGCATCGCCGGGCTGGCGGCGGCGTGGACCCTGGCGGAGGCGGGCTATCGCGATTTCCGCCTGCTCGAGCTCGAGGATCGCAGCGGCGGCAATGCCCGGTCGGGGCGCAACGCGATTTCGGCCTATCCGCTCGGCGCGCATTACCTGCCGGTTCCCAATGCGGAGGCGGTCGGCGTGCGGCATCTGCTCGACCGGCTGGGCATCATCACCGGCTGGCAGGGCGGCAAGCCGGTGTTCGATCCCTATCAGCTGGTGTCCGACCCCGATGAACGCCTGCTGCGGTTGGGCCGCTGGCAGGAGGGGCTGGTGCCGAGTGTGGCACTGGCCAAGGGCGACCGCGCGCAGATCGACGGGTTTTTCGCCGCCATGGCCGCGTTTCGAGACATGAAGGGCCGCGACGGCCGCCCGGCTTTTGCCATTCCGATGGAGTTGAGCGCGCGCGATCCCGAACTGCTGGCGCTCGACGGCCAGAGCTGGACGGCGTGGCTCGATGCGCACGGCTACACCTGCGCCGACTTGCGCGCCCATATCCGCTATGTCTGCCGCGACGAATATGGCACCGAGCCGGGCGATGTCTCGGCCTGGACCGGCGTGCATTATTTCGCCGGACGGCGCGGCGATGCGGCGGGCGATGGCGACGCGGTGCTCAGCTGGCCGGGCGGCAACGGGCATCTGGCGGAGGCCATGGCGGCGCGGGTCGCCGGGCATATCGACACCGGCCATGTCGTCGGGGCAGTGAACGCGACGGGGGCGGGTGTGGTGATCGATGCGCTCGATGCCCGCAGTCGCCGGCGGGTGCGGATCATCGCCGATGCGGCGGTCGTCGCCAATGCCAGCGTCGACCGGTTGCCGGCGGGACCCGGTGCGGCGCTGGCGTGGGACAATGTCTCGGCGACGTCGAATTCATTGGGCTATGTCGTCGCCACCCATCAGGGCCTCGCCAGCGTTGGCGGCCCGAGCGTGCTGACCTGGTATCTGCCGCTGTCCGAACTGCCGCCGGCCAAGGCGCGGGCGCTGCTGCAGGCGCGGCCGCTGGCGGACTGGCAGCGCATCGTTCATGACGATCTGGTGATGATGAACCCCGATCTTGCCGGCGCGATCAGCCGCATCGATGTCTGGCGCTGGGGCCATGCGATGGTGCGGCCGGTGCCGGGTTTCATGTGGGGGAGCCAACGCCAGGCGGCAGCGCGGTTCGTGCCGCCGTTGTTCGCGGCGCATTCGGACCTCAGCGGCGTCTCGATCTTCGAGGAAGCGCATTATCGCGGCACGCTGGCGGCCGAGGCAGCGATGCGCCACGCCGGTTTTGCCCATCATTCGCTGCTGGCGGCATGACGGCGCCGGATCATCCGCTGGGAACCCATCTGCTCGCCGACTTGTACGGCTGCCGGCACCTCGACGATCCGGTGGTCATCGATGCGGCGTTGCGCGCCGCCGTGGACGCCGCCGGTGCGACGTTGCTCGATATCCGCTTGCACCATTTCGGCGGCCACCAGGGCGTGACCGGCGTGGCCTTGCTGGCGGAATCGCATATGTCGATCCACAGCTGGCCCGAGCATGATTTCGCCGCGATCGACATCTTCCTGTGCGGCGCGACACAGGATGCCGGCGCGGCGCTCGCAGTGATCGCCACGGCACTGGCGGCGACGCGTATCGAGCAGCAGGCGATCCCGCGCGGGCAGGGCCTTAGCGGGCAATAGCCCTGTCAACACCGGCGCGGTGCCGCTAAGGTGGAGTTTGAGCGCCCCAAGGCGCCGCCTTGGGGACTTGGATGCTGCACGACAAGCCGACGTCGTTCGATATTGCGCAGCGCGCCGGCGTTTCGCAGCCGACGGTGTCGCGCGCGCTGCGGGGCGACCCGACGGTCAGCGAGGCGACGCGCAAGCGCATCGAGGCGATCGCCATCCAGCTCAATTACAAGGTCGACAAGAACGCCTCGGGGTTGCGCCGCCGCCAGTCGAACACCATTGCGCTGCTGTTTTTCGAGGATCCGACGCCGGATGAATCGCTGATCAACCCGTTCTTCCTGTCGATGCTGGGGTCGATCACCCGCACCTGCGCGCTGCGCGGCTATGATTTGCTGATCTCGTTCCAGCAGATGTCGTCGAACTGGCATGTCGATTACGAGGATAGCCGCAAGGCCGATGGCATCATCCTGCTCGGTTATGGCGATTACGAGGACTATCGGGCCCGGCTCGACCGGCTGGCGCAGCAGGGCACGCATTTCGTGCGCTGGGGCAGTGTCGAGCCCGGCCAGGCGCAGACGACGATCGGTTGCGACAACTTCGCCGGTGGCGCCGCGGCGGCGCGGCATCTGATCGATCTCGGCCGGCGCCGCATCGCCTTCCTGGGGCAGGCGTCGAGCCATGCGCCGGAACTCCACGATCGCTATCGCGGGCTGGTGACGGCGATGCGCGACGCCGGCATCGCCCCCGATCCGGCGCTGCAGGTCGATGCCGTTACCACCGAGGCATCGGGCTATGCCGCGGCGCAGGCGCTGATCGCCGGCAGCGCGCCCTTCGATGCGATCTTTGCCGCCAGCGACCTGATCGCCATCGGCGCGCTGCGGGCGCTGGCGGAGGCGGGGCGCGCGGTTCCCGACGATGTGGCGATCGTCGGCTTCGACGATATCCCGGCCGCCAGCCTGTCGCACCCGCCACTGACGACGATCGCGCAGGATTATGCGCGGGCCGGGCAGGTGCTTGTCGATACGCTGCTGCGCCGCATCGCATCTCAGCCGACCGAGACGACGATGCTGCCGCCGCGCCTCGTGGTGCGCAAGACGACAGGGGGCGTGCGTGCATGATCGGGTAGCGGAAAAGCCCCGGCAGAATTTCTGGGGCCTGTGGAACATCTCGTTCGGTTTCTTCGGCATCCAGATTGGCTTTGCGCTGCAGAATGCCAATATGAGCCGGATTTTCCAGTCGCTCGGCACCAGAGTCGACGATCTGGCGTTCCTGTGGATCGCGGCGCCGCTGACCGGGCTGATCGTCCAGCCGCTGATCGGTCATTTCAGCGACCGCACCTGGACGAAGCTGGGCCGGCGGCGGCCGTTCTTCCTTGCTGGCGCGACGCTGGCGGCGGCGGCGCTGTTCGGCATGCCCAATGCGCCGGTGCTGCTGGTGGCAGCGCTGCTGCTGTGGGTGCTCGATGCCTCGCTGAACATTTCGATGGAGCCGTTTCGCGCCTTTGTCGGCGACATGCTCGACAAGAAACAGCAGACGGCGGGCTATGCCTTCCAGACGGCGTTTATCGGCGCCGGCGCGGTGCTCGGCTCGCTGGCGCCGAAGCTGCTGACGGATGTGTTCCACCTGGCGAACACGGCGCCGCCGGGCGTGGTGCCCGATTCGGTGCGCTGGGCCTTTTACCTCGGCGGGTTTGCACTGTTTTCGGCGGTGCTGTGGACGGTGATGACGACGCGCGAATATTCGCCGGCGCAGATGGCGGGGTTTGCCGGGGTGGCGGCGGCGGTCGAAACCGACGACACGCCGCACATCGCGTCGCGCTTTGGCGCCGCCTGGGCGCTGGCCGGGGCCGGCGTCTGCGTCGCGGTCGCGCAATTCGGCCTCGACAAGCCGGTCTATGTGCTCGGCGGGATGCTGGTCGCCTTTGGCTTGGCGCAGATCGCCAGCCGCTGGTGGGCCGGGCAGGGCCGGCGCAACGTGCTGACGCATGTCATCAACGATCTCGCCACCATGCCGCCGGTGATGCAGCGGCTGGCGCTGGTGCAATTGTTCACCTGGTCGGCGCTGTTCATCATGTGGATCTACACGACGCCGGTGGTGGCGCAGAATTTCTATGGATCGCCCGATCCGACCAGCGCCGGCTATAACCGCGGCGCCGACTGGGTGGGGGAATTGTTCGCCATCTACAATGGCGTCGCGGCGCTCTGGGCCTTTGCCATGCCGCAACTGGCGGCGCGGATCGGGCGGGCGCGGACGCACATCGTCGGGTTGCTGTGCGGTGCGGCCGGCTATGCGTCGTTCCTGGTGCTGCATTCGCCCGAGGCATTGATAGGCTCGATGGTGCTGATCGGCATTGCCTGGGGATCGATCCTGACGATGCCCTATGCCATCCTCGCCCGCGCGCTGCCGCCGGCGAAGCTGGGCGTTTACATGGGGTTGTTCAACATCTTCATCGTCGTGCCGCAGCTGATCGTGTCGAGCATCATGGGCACGGTGCTGCGGCTGTTCGCGCCGGGCAATCCGTTGCTGGCGATGGGCATTGCCGCCGGCGTGCTGGGGCTGGCGGCGGTCGCGATGATCGGCGTCGATGCCGCCGACGAGACGGCCTGAGTCATGCCGGCGCGAATACGTATAAGGCGGTTTCGGGTCTTGCCCTACCGGCTTGGGCTGCGCACAACAGGCGAATGAACGTTCTCCATCCCGTGGTCGCCGCGGTCACCGCCCGCATCATCGAACGGTCGCGGCCCGGCCGCACGGCCTATCTCGAGCTGATCGAGCAGCAGCGACTGGCCGGTACCAACCGGACCAGCCTGTCGTGTGGCAATCTTGCGCATGGTTTTGCCGCATCCGGTGAGGACAAGCCGGCAATCCGCGGCGGCCATTCGCCCAATATCGGCATCGTCACCGCCTATAACGACATGCTGTCGGCGCATCAGCCCTATGGCCGCTATCCCGAAGCCATCAAGATCGCGGCGCGCGAGGCCGGCGCCACGGCGCAGGTGGCGGGCGGCGTGCCGGCGATGTGCGATGGCGTGACGCAAGGCCAGGCCGGGATGGACCTTTCGCTGGCCAGCCGCGATGTCATCGCGCTGTCGACGGCGATCGCGCTCAGCCATGCGATGTTCGAGGCGGTGCTGCTGCTCGGTATCTGCGACAAGATCGTGCCCGGGCTGCTGATCGGCGCGCTGCGCTTCGGCCATCTGCCGGCGATCTTCGTGCCCGCCGGGCCGATGCCGTCGGGGCTGGCCAACAAGGAAAAACAGCGGGTTCGCCAGCTTTTTGCCGAAGGCAAGGCGACGAAAGAAGAACTGCTCGATGCCGAAGCGGCGTCGTATCACGATGCCGGCACCTGCACCTTTTACGGCACCGCCAACAGCAACCAGATGATGATGGAGGTGATGGGGCTGCACATGCCCGGCGCTGCCTTTGTCAATCCGGGTACAAGGTTGCGCGCCGAGCTGACCCGCGCCGCGACGCACCGGGTGGCCGGGCTGACCTGGCATGGCGACGATTACCGCCCGCTGGGCCGCTGCGTCGATGAAAAGGCCATCGTCAACGCTATCGTCGGCCTGCTGGCGACGGGGG
>JBBQKM010000045.1:0-12061 GCA_038326915.1 Sphingomonadales bacterium | reverse complement strand
TCCTGTGCCTCGTCGGCCCGCCCGGCGTCGGCAAGACGTCGCTCGGCCGCAGCATCGCGAAAGCGACGGGGCGCGAATTCGTGCGCCAGTCGCTGGGCGGCATGCGCGACGAGGCGGAAATCCGCGGTCATCGGCGCACTTACATCGGTTCGATGCCGGGCAAGATCATCCAGAATCTGAAAAAGGCCGGCACCGGCAACCCGCTGATCCTGCTCGACGAGATCGACAAGCTCGGCCAGGATTTCCGCGGCGATCCGTCGTCGGCGCTGCTCGAGGTGCTCGATCCCGAACAGAACAAGGCGTTCAACGATCACTATCTCGAAGTCGACTATGATCTGTCGGACGTTATGTTCGTCACGACGGCGAACAGCCTCAACATGCCACAGCCGCTGCTCGATCGCATGGAGATCATCCAGCTGTCGGGCTATACCGAGGACGAAAAGGTCGAGATCGCCCGCCGCCACCTGCTCGACAAGCAGTATGAAGCGCATGGGCTGAAAAAGGCCGAGTTCAGCGTCACCGATGCGGCGCTGCGCGACCTTATCCGCTATTACACGCGCGAGGCCGGGGTGCGCACGCTCGAACGCGAGCTCGCCAAGCTGGCGCGCAAGTCGCTGCGGCGCATCCTCGAAGGCAAGGCCAAGAGCGTCACCGTCGATGCCGACAATCTCGCCGACTTCGCCGGGGTGCGGAAGTATCGCTATGGCGTCGGCGAAATCGAGGACCAGATCGGTGCCGTCACCGGCCTCGCCTGGACCGAAGTCGGCGGCGAACTGCTGACAATCGAAGCCGTGACGGCGCCCGGCAAGGGACTGGTCAAGACGACCGGCAAGCTGGGCGACGTGATGACCGAATCGATTTCGGCGGCGCTGTCGTTCACCAAGGCGCGGGCGCTGCAATATGGCATCAAGCCGTCGGTCTTTGAAAAGAAGGACATCCACGTCCATGTGCCCGAAGGCGCCACCCCCAAGGATGGCCCGTCAGCGGGTGTCGCCATGGTGGTTGCCATCGTTTCGACGCTGACCGGTATCCCGGTGCGGAAGGACGTGGCGATGACCGGCGAGGTGACCTTGCGCGGCCGGGTGCTGCCGATCGGCGGGCTAAAAGAAAAACTGCTGGCGGCGTTGCGCGGCGGCATCACCACGGTGTTCATCCCGGCCGAGAACGAGAAGGATCTCGCCGAGATCCCCGCCAATGTCACCGAAGGGCTGAAGATCATCCCTGTCAGTCATGCCGACGAGGTGCTGGCGCTGGCGCTGGCCTTGCCGCTGGTGCCGATCGAATGGTCGGAAGCCGATGAACTTGCGGCCCGACCGGATACCGCTGTTGTGGTCGAACCGGCGGTTCGTCACTGAAATTGCGGGGTTTTGGCGGCCGTGTGCCGCCGGAATCGGCAAAGAACGTAAATTCGGCACGGCCCGGCGGGGTCGTGCCGTTTTCGTGCCAGTCTTGCTTTGACAGGCCGGGTCAGCGAGCCATGATAGGCGTTTAACGCGGTACCCGGGGTTTCCGATTCGATGAACAAGCAGGATCTGGCGAACCGGGTGGCCGATGCGACCGGCCTGGCGCGCAACGATGCGGCGCGCGCCATCGATTCCCTGCTCGATATAATTACCGAGGCGCTGGCCAATGGCGAAGAAGTGCGGCTGGTGGGGTTCGGCAATTTCGTCGCCGGCCAACGCAAGGCATCGACGGGGCGCAACCCGCGCACCGGCGAACCGATGGACCTGGCGGCGAGCGTCGTTCCTAAATTCCGTGTCGGCCGCAATCTGAAGGACGCCTGCAACGGCACCGCCTGAGCCACCAGCGGGTCAGGATGGGCTTTACTTGGCCGCGTTGCTCGCCTAACCAGCGCGTCCGCCGTCTTGCCGGCAGCGGGCGCGTAGCTCAGCGGTAGAGCACTGCCTTCACACGGCAGGGGTCACAGGTTCAAACCCTGTCGCGCCCACCACTTACCCCGAAATTGCAGCAGCGCTATTGCTTGACTTGCCGTAACGGTCGTGAGACGCTGCAGATAAGTCGCTGAATAATAAACCGTTAACCTTCAGTCGAGCGAAGCCTATTCGCCTTCGGGAAGGGCACATGCCTCTTGGGGTGGTGGCTGGGTTTATGGCGGCACGCGGGATTTCGATTGTCGATTTGCTGGGCTTGCCGCCCGGCTCGACATCGCTGATTCCGGCCGATATCCGTGCCGAACTCGCCAAGCTGGCGGTCACCGACTTTACCGTCATCACCAGCGATGCCGCCTTCATCTATTCGGGCACGATCCGGTCATTGGGAGAAGCCTTTTTCAGCTCGTCGCTGAACTGGCCGATCGAACTGCCGCTGCTCAATGTCGGTGTGCCGTTCCAGCTTGTCCGCCGGCGTCTGCCGCTGGTCGGCGATATCGAGCCGGCGCCCGATGGTTTCCAGCTCGAGCTGCTGCTCAACCGTGTCGCCATCGCCATTCCGGGGTTGCAGCCGGCCATCGCGGTGCCCGGCGCCGGCGTCACGGCGGCGCATCTGGTGCGTCCGATCGCCGGCCAGCCGCAGTTCGGCAAGCGCGTCAAGATCGTCGGTTCGGGGACGCTGCGTATCGCTTCGGCGCCGGGCGGCGGCGCGCCGGTCATCCGCTTTGTCGCGCCGCCCGATCCGCTCGATCCCGCCGCCCCCACAGGCGCGCTGGTCGGGCTGACGTTCGAACCCGCCAGCTTCTTCCTCGGCAGCTCCGACTATGGCCTGACCGTCGACCAACTGCTGTATGACGACAGCGAAGCATTCACGCCGGCCGATATCGAGGCGCGCGGGCAGGGGCCGGAATGGCGCGGCATCTCGATCAAGGAGGCAACGCTCTATTTTCCACGCAACGCGCCGGCGGTGGGCGATCTCAGCGTCGGGGTGCGCGACGTGCTGCTCGGCACCCCGCTCGGCCTGCAGGGCGAGGTGCGGATCGAATTCGGCACCACGCCGGTCAACCCGGCAACGATCAGCGTCACCCAGCACCAGGTCGGCACGCCGCCGGCCGATGTGGCGCTTGGCGCGCCGGTGGCGGGCGCGCAGCCGCGCAGTTTCCAGGTGCAATTGTCCGGGCTCGGCGGCACCCGCGCGCTGGTGTCGGCGCGAGGGGCTGCGGCGAGCACCAGCCGCTGGACGCTGCCCGACGGCACGATCGTAACCGGCGAGGCCAGCGGGCAGTTCGCCGTGGAGGCTGGCGACACACTGCGTGTCGCCGGGGTGGAAGGGGCGGGGGCCGATACCGCGGTATCGCCAGAAATCACCATAATCTTCGTGCCGCAGGCGGCAGTCTCGCTGCCGGCGATCACCGTCACCGTCGGCGACGAATTGCGCAGCGGGGTGCTGAGCCTGTCGGGGACGCAGGAAATATTGTCCGGGATCGCCTATACGCTCGACCCGGCGACCGACGCGGCGTTCGAATGGCAGTTCGGCGAGGGCGTCACCGCCCAGACGGCGCGCGGCGCCAGCTTCGCGCCGGTCATCCCGGCGACGCCCGGCCTGTATTTCCTCAGCGTCGGCAAACCCGATGGCACGCCGCAGCGGGTACGGATCGAGGTGCTTGCCGAAGGCGCGCTGCTGATCGGCTGTCGCGCCGGGCTGTTCGACATTTCGGCGCCCGTCGGCGTGCGCGCGGTAGAGGGTACCTATCGACTGCCGTCATTCAACCGGCGCGGCGACATGGATCCGGCGCCCGGCAATGCAACGCTGGCCGGCGGCGTCGTGACCGTGGCCGCCGGCGAACTGGCCAGCGTCACCGCCGATTGGGGCGGCGGCGGGGTGGCGCCGCCGCCAACGCCCGACACGCCGGCCGCGGTGTCGCGCCATGCCCAGGTCTTCATGGCGATCGACGATGTCGTGCCTGTCGTTTGGCGTGAGGATGCCAGCTCAAATTTGGATCCCGCTTTTATCGCTGGCGATGTCGCAGCGCGCGAGCGGTTGGCGGCGTGGACGGCGAAATGGATCGGCGCCAGTTATATCGTTGTCGGCCGCACCTGCGATATCGGCACGGCGTCGCGCAACCAGACGCTGTCGGCCGACCGCGCGGCGGCGGGCAAGGCGCTGCTCGGTGCGGTTACCGCCTTCCAGCGCGGCGAACGCTTCAATTGGGGCGAGGCCGGCACCGATGCCGGAGGGCCCACCGAATTGGCCTCGACAATTCCGGCGGAAGAACGCGCCAAGACCGGCACCAATGCCAACACCGCACCCGATTATGACGGCTGGCTGTTCAAGATCCGCAACGGCGGCGGCTTCCCGAGTGAAGCTTCGACAACATCGCACGACCGGCCGGGCTTTCGCCGCGTCGATTACTACGCCGTCGGCGGCACCCCGGTCGCCGATCCGCTGGCACCGCCCGACAATGCCAGCCAGGCGGCAACCGAATTGCGCCGCGCGCTCATCCCCGGAACCTTGCCGGCAACGCTGGTACCGCTGGCGCCGCGCGATGTGGCGACGCCCTATCGTGTCCGGCTGGTGGTGCGCTGGGACAGCCCGACGGTCACGGAATTGTCCGATGCCATCCCGACCCAGGCGGAACTGACCATCGCCTGGGAAGGCCGGGCGATCCCGGTGCCGGGCGGCGCCGGCAATGTCACGCCGACCGCGACCCAGCCGCAGACCGTCAACGGCCATGAGGTGTTCACGCTGATCGGCGGCTGGACCTATGATCCGCGCACGACGGCGACCCAGTTCAGCCTGGCGCTGAATTCGACCGGCGATCCTGATGGGCTGGCGATGCTTACCGGCGATTCGGTGCCGATGCGAGCGGTGGCGACGGCGTTCGCGCTCGGCCCGGCGCTGCTCGCCGGCATCGGTGCGGGCGACGTCGCCGGCGGGGTGACGCGCGTCGCCGCGCTGGTCGCAGCGATCGGTTTCGCCTCGATATTCGGCAAGGATGGCCAGGTCATCTTCCACGGTGTGAAGGTCGAATGGCGCCAGCGCGCGATTTCGACTGTAGAGGGCGCACGCTTCAGGTTGCTGTGCGACTATACTGCGGCGATCGGTTTCCGTTTCGAACAGTTCGGCATCGTCATCGATGCCAAAAAGCCGATCAAGGTGCGCTATCGCGATGTCGGGATCGAGATCGACAGCGCGCAAAGCGGCTTCGATGCCTTTGGCGTGCTCTTCGAAAATGCCAGTTTCGACATCGAGGACCCCGGCCAATGGGTCATCAATGGCCCGTTGGGGGAGTTGATCCGCGTCGCCGGCACCCGTGCTGGCTCTGGCAGCACCTGGGTCGAGCTCGACCTGAAGTTCGCGCTCGATCTCGGCGTCGTGAAGATCACCGGCTGCACGTTGCGCGCCAGCTTCACCAACAGCGGCCTTAGCATCGAATTCCGCGGCTTTTCGGCGTCGGTCGACTTGCCCGGCGTCATCAGCGGCACCGGCAGCGTCACCATCGGCGACGGCGGCCTGATCCGCGCCGGGCTGGCAGCAACGATCGTGCCACTCAATACCAGCGCTTCGGCGAGCCTCGCGCTGCAGGGTGATTTCGTTGCCTTGGAGGTCGGCGTCATCCTGCCGGTCGGCATCCCGCTGGCGCAGTCAGGGCTCGCCATCTACGGCTTTGTCGGGCGCGTGGTGTCGAACGGCAAGCGCAACCTGGCCGGGCTGCCCGCCGATCCGGTAGGCCGTGAACTCGGCTGGTACGAACGCGATGGCGCGCAGAAATATTTGCCTGAGCGCGGCCAATGGGCGATGGGCCTCGGCATCAGCATCGGCACGATGCCCGACACCGGCTTCACCTTCAACGCGCTCGGCATGGTGTCGGTGGGCTTCCCCGATCCCGATGTGGTGATCAGCATCGATGCCAAGCTGTTCGACCGCCCAGCGTTGCCCGATGAACGCAAACCGCCATCACCGGCAGGATCGTTGCGCATCCTCGGCGTCATCGCGATCAGCCCGCGTGCCGTGGTCGTCGGCGTGCGCGGCAGCTATCTGATTCCCAAGGTACTGCGGCTCGAACTGCCGTTCGGCGCCTATTTTCCGCTGCCCGGCAACCCCGATCCGGCGTTCGTGCGCATCGGTGCCGACGGCATCAACGGCCGCGTCGGCGATCCGGTCAGCCTGACCCTGCTGCCCGGCACGCTCGATATCGGCGTCTGGGCCTATGCGATGGTCGAGGAGCGCAATCTGATCCGGCTGGGCGATGTCGCCGGCTTTGATCTCAACGGCTTCTCGATCGGTTTCGGTGCCGGCTGGGCAATGCGCTGGGGCGGCGGCCCGATCTTCCTGCGCGCCTCGGCCAAGATCCTTGCCGGGTTGGGCACCAAGCCGCTGACCATCGTCGCCGGGCTGTTCATCGAAGGCGAGCTCCGCCTGATCATCGTATCTGTCTCGGTGCGCGGCAATGTCCGGGCGCTGATCACCGAACAGGCGCAGGTGTTCAGCGGCGAATTCTGCGGCAAGGTCGATTTCTTCTTCTTTTCGGTCGAAGGCTGCGTCGATTTGAAATTCGGCAATGGCGACGATCCCGAGGTGCCGGTGCCCGAGCACCCGCTGACGCGCGTCGACCTGACAACGCGAACCGGTGCCATAGTCGGCCGCGCCTATCGCACTGGCGAGGCCTTCGATGCGGCGCGCCCGGCGCTGGCCTGGCCCGACACCGTGCCGCTGCTCAACTTTGCCGCATATGTCCAGAACAGCCTGGGCGGATCAGCCTTCGCCCCGGTACCGCCCGAATTGCCCGGCGAGCCTTGGAGCGGCAGCACCGAGCTGAAATACGCCTATCGGTTGAAAACGCTGGCGATCCGCAAGCGCGGCGGCGCGGCGATCCCCGGCCCGCTGGACAGCGTCTGGTGGTGGCCGACCCACCGCGGCGGCGTTCTCGACCCGAGCGATCCGCCGCCGTCGGAACAGGAAGGCCGCCAGCTGGCGCTGCTGAGCTGGCACCCGACACCCTGGTCGCGCAACATCGGTGACGGCGGCAAGGACACGCCGGCCAATCCTGGCGGCACCGTCGGCAATTTGTGCACGCCGATCCGCGAGAAATTCCGCACCTGCGTGCGCGGTGACCTGTTGACCCGCGAAAGCCTTGATGCCGTGCGGCTGTCGGGGCCGGCGGGCACACGCTTTGCCGCGATTATCGCCGAAGGTTTTCCGGGCGCCACGTCCCTGTCCGATGCCGCGGCGGCGTTGGCGCTGGCGGGCTGGAGCCTTGTCGCCGGCCAGTCGCGACCGTTCGCGCCGGCGATCAACGTGCCGTCGGGGCCAACCGCCGTCACCGCCGGCTATCGGCTGGCGAGCATCATGCACGGCCCAGCGTTCGTGGCGACGCTGGGCGCGCGTATCGAACCGACGCTGGCGCTCGACGATGCCGTGCTGACGCTTGAACTGTGCGTCGGGGCGCGCCAGCCCGGCGTCGGCGGTTGCGACGATTTCAGCGATGTGGCCATCGGCCAGCAGGTCGACGGTACGCTGCGGCGCCCCGGCGTTACCTATGAATGGCTGTCAAAGCTGTGGCAGCAGGCATCACCGATCGTCGACAATTTCGCCCCCGTCAAGGATGGCAAGCCCGAGCTGTGGGTCGGCAGCAAGGGCGTGCAGGCGAAACTCGACACACCGACCGACCGCGTCGAACTGACAGTGGCCTATGCCTTTGGCCAGCCGGTCATCGCCATTGCGCGTGATGCCTCCGGCGTCGTTGTCGCTCGGGCCCAGGCGAATGACCTGCTGCGCCAGCCGCAAACGCTAGTGCTGTCAGCGCCCGGCATCGTGGTGGTGCAGGTGTCGGGCGGCGGCGACGGCAGCAAGATCGCGATCGAGGGCGGCGGCTCGCTGCTCAAATTCTGCACCGGCCATAGCGGCGGCGGGGTCGAGGACGAACTGCGCAAGCTGCTCGCCCGGGCCGGCGACAGCGCGCTGCCGCGCGTTCAGGCGCGGATGCCCGATGGCAAGCTGGTCACGCTGACGCCGCGCGGTGTGGGCGCCGGCAACGTCGATTTCGGGCCTGCGACCTTCCTGCGGGCGGCGGTGAGCCGCTGCGCGCTGGTGCAATACACGGTGCCGGCGGGGCGGACCGCGACCGAACTGCTGATCTCGCCGTGGACCGGCGGCAATGTCACGGTGGTGTCGCTGTGCGGCACCGACTGGATCACCCGCTATATGCAGACTGTCAATGGTGACGCGCAGGCCGGCACCGCCGGCAGCCTGACCGCGCACAGCGATCCGGCGACCAGCGAGCGACCCAATTTGCTCGACGCCGACACCGAATATGAAATCGTCGTCGGCATGGAATGGACGGGTTGGCGCAAACCCCGCGGTGCCCCCGCCAACGCCGGGCCGCCGCCGATCGGCGATCCGCTGACGTGGAAGCCGTTCCTCGAGGTCGTCCACGCGTTTCGCACCGCCCCCGCGGCGGTGCTGCCGGCCAACCCGCCGCCCGCCGATTTCAAGGATGAACGCACCTTCGATCCGCGCGGGCTGATGCGCTATTTCGTCGGCTTTCGCCCCGATGGCCTGGGCGCGCCGCATTTCCTTGCCGATACCATCAAGGTCGATTTCCGCGCCGATCATATCGCGCCACTGCTCGCCAAATATGGCCGCACGCTGAGCCTGAAACTGCGCCGCACCGATCCGCCGGCATCGAGCCTTGCCGGCCCCGGGGGGCTGGGCGGATCGCTGCCGCCGCCGCTGGTGCCGATCACGGTCGTCGTCGGCAAGCTTGATAAATTCCTGCTCGAGCCTTCGGACCTGCTGCTCGTCAATGCGGCCGAGGATGCACCGTGCCTCGATGCGCCGGCGGTCGGCGGCCGCACGCTCGATATCACCGCGCCGCTCGAACCCGATGCCGATTACGACCTGCTGCTGGTGGCGCCGCCGGTCGCGACCCCGGCGTCGGACAACGTGCTGATCACCCGCGGGCATTTCCATACCTCACGCTATGCCGCGCCGGCGGCGATGCTGGCGGCGATGGCGCTGCCGGTCAGCGGCAATCCGGATCCGCGACTGCCGACCGATGCGCTGGTTCTGCCCGGGCTGCCGGCAGCGATTGCCACCCCCAATGATGCCGATTTCGAAACAATATTGCGCGCCCTCGGCCTCGATCCTTGGCCGCTGCCGTCCCTGCCGCGGGTGGTGGCGCTGTGGAGCAAGACCGCGCCGTTCCGCCTCCACGGCATCATGCTCGAAACCGATGAGCCGCTCGAGCGCCCTGGCCGCATGAGCGTCGCCAGCATCGTGATCGCCGGCACGTCACTGCAGAAAACCGTCGCCAATACCGCCACGACGCGGATGATCTGGATGGCGGCGACGCCACTGCTGCTTGCTGGCGACGCGGTGATTTCGGTCGACGTCCTCGATCGCGGTGCCACCATCACCGGCCGCCGGTCGATCCTCAGGCTGCCGCGGCTGGCGTTCCTGGAGGGGCTGGCATGACCTGGCTGGCACCTACGCGACTGTTGTCGGGCGTCGGTATCGACGATCCGGGCGATCCGCACCTCGCCAAGGGCGGGCATATCCGGCTGTTCCCCAACCCGGCGCTCGGGTTGCCGGTGGCGCCGATCATCGTGTCGCGCAGCATCGTCGACGGCAACATGCTGAAACGGCTAGGCCGCCGCGAGATCGAATGGCGCGACAGCAATGGCGTGTTGCTGGTGCCGCCGTTCAATGTCGTCCCCGGCAACCCGGTATTCGGCACGCTGCCGCCGCTGCCGGCGCAACGCTGCATCTGGATCCACGTCGACATGACGCCGCAGCGCCAGTTGCCGCCGATCGATCCGCGCATCCTGACGGGGCTTGGTGATCGCTTCCGGCCGGGCGGCGTCACTGTCATTCCCGGCAGCATCGGCGATATCATTCGGCCGTTCCTGCAGGGCCGCATGGAACTGGCGCAAATCGAGACGTCGCTGCTCGGCCCCGCCGTGGTGCAAAGCCGCTCGGCGGCGCCGTACATGCTCGCCGGCAGCCATATCGCCCGCATCCGGGTGTCGGGGAGCGGGACGGTGCGCAGCGTCACCTGGCTTGATGCCAATTCGCTGAAGGGCGAACAGCCCAAGCGCTGGAAGCTTTGGTCACTGCCGCACGATAGCGCGCCGCGCTATCTGTCGCTGGCCAATGCCAAGGGGCTGGCGAAAGACCGCATCGCCGCCGGCGCGCCGCAGCGCGAGGCGATGTACGACGCGCCCGATACCACGCCCGCAACCGCGCCGGTCTTTGCCGATCCGGTCGACCATGATGTGACGCGGGTGCTGAAACGCTATGATGGCGACCTTGAAAAAGCCGTCGACCGCCTGGTCGCCGACCTGTCGGCACCGCAATCGGAACTCAGCGATCCGGTCGCCAGCCGCGATGAGCTTTCGGGGCAGGTCGTCGGCACGATCAACGTCAACCTGCTGGCAGCGGTGCAGCTGGCAGCGATCGATCCCGGCATGTCGCGCTGGCTGGGCTTTGCCGATACCGACCCCGAAACCCGCGCGATGCTGCCGCAAACTTTGGTCCTGTACTGGATCGACAGCTGGTGGGATGCCCGCGCCGTGCCGTCGAAGGGGCTGTTCGGCCGGATGATGGCGAGCGGCATCGCCGGCAGCAAGGGTGATCCCGAGCTCTTCAGGAAAACGTTCGATGGCAAGATCCCTGACGCGGTCAAATCGCTGGTCAACATGGGCACGATCGTACCGCTGATCGTCGGCGTGCCGCCCGACCGGCCGTTGCGCCCCGGCCTTGGCGTGCTGGCCAGCGGTGCGTGGAATACCGAATTGATTCCGCCGGCGGCGGCGCGGCAAGTGACGGTGCCGCTATCGGGGTTGACGGGTGCCAATGTGCTGGCGTTCGCCCGTGTCGAAGGCGCCGGCCCGGTGGCGCTGCACGAAAAAGGCCCCGATGGCGGCAAGCTGCCGATCAGTGCAGCGCTGCTGCCCGATGCGTTGGCGGCGGGGCGCGGCGAAGTCTACGACCGGCTCGCACCGCCCGATGCGACGCGCTACCGGCTCGCCCAGGCCGATTGGTTCGGCCGCTGGAGCGAATGGAACGAGGGGCTTGCCGCTGCCGCCGTGCGCCCGCGCCCGCCGCGGCCGGTGCCGGAACTTTTCCATACCCAGCCTGCCATCCCCGATCCGATGCACAGCGCGCCACTTTCGGGGGCCGTGCAGGTGAGGGTCGCCGTGCCGCAGCCGTTGCAGCTCCCGCCTGGCAGCCGGCTGGTTACGGCGCTGGAGATGACGCTGAATGGCGGTGTGCCGGAGATCATCCCGGTGCCCGGCGCAGCGACCGAGATCGACCTGACACGCCCCGGCCCGGCGCTGGCGCGCTGCGCCACCGGGGCGATTACCCTCGTCTGTCGCTGGCAGGACAGTGCCGGCACATTTTCCGACCCGTCGCCCGAAATCGGCCGCGATATCAAGGATCCGCGACCGCCAGCAGCGATCGTCATCCCGGAAGTGCTCGCCTATGGCTCGCGCCCCGATGTCACCGGCAAGTCGCGCATCCAGCTGCGCTGGACCAACAGCCCGGGCCAGGCGACGACGCGGGTGTACCAGAGCGACGAGACGACGCTGCTGACGGTGCTCGAAAAGGCCGGGCCCGCCACCCAGGCGATCCGTGACGCCATCGCCGCGGCACCCAACCCGGCGGCGCGCGCGGCAATCTTTGTCGCCAACAAGGCGCGGTTCGGGCGGACGGCTTTTGAACTGGTCAACCCCGATCGGTTCACCGGCCGGGCGTTCGAGCACAAGGTGTCGGGCAGCCTGCGCGTGTTGGTATTCTACCGCATCGTGCCGGTCAGCGCTGCCAACGTCGAAGGGCCGATCGGCGACAGTGCGCTGGTACCCTATGGCATCCCCAATTCCGGCCCGCCGGCGACGCCGCTGCTAATCGTCAAACCGATCTTCGACGCCGGCGACCCGGTGCCCGTACAGGCGCAGATCATCATCCGGGTACCGCAGGGTCCGGTGCAGGCGGGCGAATACCGGCTGCGGCGATCGGCAGTCGAAAGCCGGATTGTCGAGCGCATGCCGGTTGCGCGCACCGGCAGCGTGCCACCGCTGGCCGCCGGTGCCGGGCCGGAGGCGATGCAGGAGGTGGCAACATTGCGCGATACCGGCGGCAGCGAACTGAAATCACCCGATGTGCTGCT
>JBBQKM010000044.1:0-12091 GCA_038326915.1 Sphingomonadales bacterium | reverse complement strand
CCGGTACCGCCCCCGACATGCTCGGCCAAGCCCGCGCCCTGTTCGCGCTTTATCCCGATGCCGACCTCCTTTATATGGAACGTCGCATCCGGGAAGAAACCGAGAACGATCATGGCCTCGCCGACCTTGCCCCGACCGCCTGAAACGACGCTCGAAGCTTTCGCGCGCGATGTCGCCCGCCGGCGCGAGACCGTCGGCAAGGTGGAGATGCCCCGCAACGATGGCACCCGCCGCACCCCGAGCAAACGCGCGCTGCTCGCCGCGATCACAGCAGCCGGGGGCAAGTGGTAGCCTAGGGTCGGCGAGGCGCAACGCGTCAAGCTCGCCAAGGAACGCGCCCGCCACGCCACCGGGCAGACGCTCACCATCCTCGACGAACCGACGACCGGCCCCCACGAAGACGTCCGCAAACGCCTCGAAGTCCTCCACGCCCTCGTCGACCAGGGCAACACCGTCGTCGTCATCGAACACAATCTCTTGCGGCTCAAGACCGCCGACTGGATCATCGACCTGGGCCCGGACGGCGGCGACAAGGGCGGCCAGATCGTGGCTGTCGGAACGCCGGATGTGATCGCGGCGTGTGCGGGGAGCCATACGGGGCATTATCTGAAGCCGCTGCTGGTAGAGCGCTGAGCCGCCCCCCCCCCGCTTGCGGGAGGGGCTGGGGGGGGGGGCGAGCCGAGCGCGAAGCCGCCCGCGCCCGCAAGAAGGCCGCTGTCGAGTAAAGCGCCTCCCGCGGCTGGGGCCTTGGCCCCAGACCCCACTTCCCTCTCCCGCCTGCGGGAGAGGCGACACGCGCCCCAGCGCGGCGGTGAGGGTGTACCGCCGCGTGGAGACAACACGCCCTCAATCGGCAACAACCCCAAAGCGCCACGAACTTGCGCATCCATAACGACAATGATTTACTGTAGCCGTCCGAAACGATCGGAGCTGGCCGTGGCCATATCATCACTGATCCGCGCCTTCCCCGCCGCAGACCAGGTGTTTTTCAACCCGGTCGACGGCATACCCAACGACGTGATCGCAACCTTGCGCCGCAAGGTCGCCGCCGTCACGCGCACGGCCTGGCACATGAAAGTCGGCATGACCAACGAGCCAGTTCGACGCTGGCGCCAAGCCTATAGGCGCCACGGATGGCATCGGATGGATGTCATATACCACACCGAATCCTACACCTATTGCGGTGACATCGAGCGAGCGTTGATTGCCCGCTTGATGGACGGGGAAAATGCGCTGGACATGTATTTTTACAATGGCTGCCGCGGCGGCGGCGGGCGTATCCCGACCTATGGTCCGTTTCATGTCTATGTTGTCACAGCGGCACGCCATGCGCGGATTTCGCGCGACTGACGCTACACGCTATCGCGGGACATCGACACTGCAACAACGCGCTCGCTAAGCGTTCCGCACGCGCGATCCTCGACGAACCGACGACCGGCCTCCACGAAGACATCCGCAAACGCCTCGAAGTCCTCCACGCCCTCGTCGACCAGGGCAACACCGTCGTCGTCATCGAACACAATCTCTTGCGGCTCAAAACCGCCGACTGGATCATCGACCTGGGGCCGGACGGCGGCGACAAGGGCGACCAGATCGTGGCTGTCGGGACGCCGGATGTGATCGCGACGTGTGGGGGGAGTCACACAAGGTTTTATTTGAAGCCGCTGCTCGTGGAGCGCGCTGGCACTCCCCTCTCGCTTGCGGGAGGGGGAGAGTTGGCTTTAGCCGAGCGCGCTGACCGGGTAAGAGTGAAGAAGCACCGGATCAAAGCTGAACGCAGCGATCCAGGCTGCTAGATGTTGTCGCCAGACACCGGTGGTTTTACGCAACTCAACTTTCCGGGGTCAAGCCGGCACCCAAATTGCTCTATCAAACTATGACGTCGGACATTCACCTAGCAACATTATCTATTAAAATACGCCCTATTGACGAACGTGCGAGTTAGGTACATCCATTCTGCAAAAGGGGAATAGCATTGACCGATGCCACTAACGAAGACAAAGCTCCGAAACTTTTTATTTCGTATCGGTGGTCTTGCAAAGAGCACGAGGAATGGGTAGTCGCGCTGGCCACCTCACTTGTTTCCTTAAGTGTCGACGTCAAGCTAGACAGGTGGCATCTAAAAGAGGGGCAAGATGCGCTCGCTTTTATGGAATCGATGGTTACCGATGATAACATCGATAAGGTGCTGCTTATTTGCGATCGGGGCTACGTAGAACGCGCGGATGAGCGGGAAGGTGGTGTAGGGGTAGAGTCGCAAATTGTCTCTGCTAAGGTATACAACAGCACATCACAAACAAAGTTTGCTGCAGCAGTTCTGGAGTACGATGCTGCAGGTAAGCCACTACTTCCCGTTTACCTTACGAACCGAATCTACTTTGACCTGTCGACTCAGGAGCGGTTTACGCTCGGTTTGGAACAGATAGTTCGATGGTGCTATGGCCGGCCTTTCTATATTGCTCCAAAGCTCGGGAAGCGGCCTGGATTTTTGAACGAAACCTATGAAGCTTCACCTGAAAATGCTGTAAACGCATCAAGATTAAGGGCTACGCAGTTTGCTGGATACACTTCGCGTGTCGATGCTGCGACAGATCTACTAAGGTCTATCGAAAAGGAAAGTTCATCCTTACTTCTGACCTTAATCGGAAAGCCTGATGCCGATGAACTCGTTATTACTCGCTTTCTCGATTCCTGCAGCGATCTTGACAGCGTCTATCAAGCTTTTGCGGTACTTCTAAACAGTTCAACCAATGCCGTGGATATAATTCATGGATTTCTGAATGATATCGGAAAGCATTGGGATTCACATCCCATGAACATCCAATATTCTAAATTAGATAATGACGCCCTGAGAATGTTTGCGCAGTGCTGCCTTATCGGCTTGATAGCTGTCGGGATTAAAGAACGGCGTTTTCTAGAGGTTGGCGAGATTCTAGCCATTCCGTTTTTCCGACCAGATTCGGACAATAGGACGGGAAAGGCTTCTCTTTGGACATCTTACTGCGATACCTACTACATTCTAAATAACGTCAGGAATACGAGGCTACAAAATAACAGGATATCGGTTTTCGCCGATGTTGCTAAAGATGCGTTGCTGCGTATTGGTACTGTTACGTTTGAGCAATTTCTGGAGGCTGACCTTACGCTTTATCTAAGGAGCATTCTAGAAGCCAGGGCTTCCCAGGCCGGCCCGGCTTGGTATCCGATGACTGGCGTATTTGCTACGCATACGTTCGGAAGTCTACCACTTTTCGTTCACGGTGAGTCTGCTGCATTTTGGAGAAGAGTTGAACCGATGCTTGGGGTGGACGGCGTAGACCAAGTGCGACATGCTATAGAACCATACAGAAGTGGTGAGAAGAACGCCATACGTTTTGACTATGAGTACCTTAACCTTCCAATTCTATTCAATGTTGAAAAACTATCCAACCGATAGCGGTTTGGCGACTCAATAGTAAATTTACGGTGTCTTTCGAACCTATGATTTTCATCTTAGTTCGACGATTGGCAGCCGCTGCATTTAGATGATCATGCAACCGCGACGCCGCGTGGCGGCGATTGATCGCTACCACTGCTCACCATCAATGCCGATATCGTCGTTCGCCAGATTGCGCGTGACGACGCGGAAAGCGTTGGCTATCTCGCTGTGGCGAGACGGCGGCGATTTCGCCGATCACCTGCATCAGGCGTTGGCGGCGGAGCGCTATGCGACGGGTTTTGCCACGTTCGACCGCAAACCGGCAGGCGGCGATGATCCCCCACTGCCGGTAACACTGCTCTGAAGAATGGGGTGCGGGGGGTCACCCCCTGCCCGCCGGAGGCGCTTCTCTTGCCGCGGCCGCCGGCGGAGCCGCCGAGTTCGCAGGGTTGGTAAGTAAGATAGGAAGGGCGCGGCGGAGCCGCACGTCGGACGGGTTCGGTCGGTGTTGCCGACCGCCCCGCCGGCCGAGCCTGCGGCGAGTCACGAATTAGCATAATTCGTGCCGCCTCGGCTGTCCTACACGCACCAAATAGGTTACGGGCGAATCATGATCCAGCCCCCCTTCCTCCCCGCCCCCGTCAATCATCGCCATGATGGCTGGACTCCCGAACGACAATGGAAGTTTGTCGAGGCGCTGTCGCAGACGGCGTCGGTGACGAAGGCGGCGCGGTCGATCGGGATGACGGTGCGGTCGGCGCATCGGTTGCGGCAGCATCCGCTGGCGGGGGATTTCCGCGCCGCCTGGGATGCGGCGCTGGGCCAGGCGTGGGGGATGCTCGAGCAGGTGGCACTCGATCGCGCCATCAATGGCGAGAGCGAGACCATCAAGCGCGACGGCTATATCGTTGCCGAGCGGATCAAGCCGTGTTCGGACCGGTTGCTGATCCATCTGCTTGCCTCGCGTGAGCGGGCGCAGACGGCGGCGCGGGCGGAACGCGCGGCGGCGCACAAGCTGGCGCTTGCCGAAGCGCGGATCGCCGCCATCCAGGCCGGCGCCGATGCCCACGCGCGCCGGCGCGGCAAGGCGGCTGTGCAGCCCGCGCCGCCGGCCCCGGTGCTGACCAGCGATGCCGCCGCCGACACCGCGGCGCTGCAGGCGTTTCGCGCGCTGGGCGACGCGTTCGAGGCCTGGCCCGAGCTCGACGAGGCGCTGGCCGAGGCCGCCGCGGCCTATACGGCGCATTACGAGAAACTGGCGGCGGACGAGGCGGCGGCGGCGGCAGCGGGGGAAACGGCGGATGATGGCGCGGAGGATGGCGCCGATGATGATCCGGACGATTGTGGCGGTGCCACCAATGCCAGGGCGCGCGCCGAGGACCCGGAATGGGGGCAGCTGTCGCATGATTACGCGACCCGGCCGCGCTGGGAGGATCATATGCCGGCCAGATCCGGGGCGAAGGTCCGGCAACGCGCATCGAGGTGACTTTCGAGACTTTCTTAACGCCGCAAAGCGGGAGGGACGGATCGGGCTTGACCCATGTCAACGACCTTTGCCGCCGGATGCGTCCATCATGCGTTGAGTCGTTGAAAGGACCCCATGATGAGCCATGTATCGCAGCATTTGCACGAGGTGTTCCCCAACCAGGCCGACACGATCGGCCGGTTGAAGGCCGAGGACGCGCATTTCCAGGCGCTGGCGGCGCAGTTCGATGCGATCGACCATGATGCGGCGGCGGCGGAAACCGGGGTCGACCCGGCGTCGGACGAGCGGATCGAGGCGCTGAAGAAAACCCGGCTGGCGTTGCTCGACGAGATCGCCGCCTATCTGGCGTCGGTCGCATGAGCGCCGCCGATCATGGCGCCGTCGCCGATGGCCTGCGGGCGCGGCTGGCGGCGTTGACCGGCCAGGTCGGCGCGATCGGGGTGGAGCTGTCGGCGCCGCTCGATGCCGATTTCGCCGAGCAGGCGGCCGAGCTGGAGGGCCAGGACACGCTGAAGTCGCTGGAGACGGCGCATCTGGCCGAGGCGGAGGCGATCCACGCGGCGTTGGCGCGGATCGAGGCGGGCAGCTATGGCACCTGTGCCAAGTGCGGGTGCGAAATCCCGGCGGCGCGGCTGGCGGCGGTGCCGACGGCGGCCACCTGCGTGAAGTGCGCCGCATAAACCGCACGGGCGGCGCGCCGTGAAGTGAAGCACGATGATCGAGCCGCCGCACGCCCTGATTGCCGCCTGCGATGCCGATGCCGAGGCGCTGCGGCAGTTGCAGGAGGATAATCCGTTCCTGATGGCGCGCGCCGAACGCTGTGCCCGGCTCGACGACACGATCGCCGCGCTGGCGGCGGAGCCCGGCGGCCCGGGGGTGCGGCGGCGGCTGGCGTTCCTGCAGGCCGAGCGCGCGGCGTTGCTGGCGGAAATGGTGGCGATCGTCACCGGCGGCGGGGTGGAGATTGCGAGACCCGAACCGGTGCCGCTCGCTCGGCGCCGGCACAACCCGTGGAGTTGGCCGGCGTAGGGGCTATTCGGCGGCGATCATCTCCGGCACCGCGATGAAGCCCTTGCGGCGCTGGATGCGCGCTTCGATTTCAGGGCGGAAATGCCGGATCAGGCCCTGGATCGGCCACGCCGCGGCATCGCCGAGCGCACATATGGTGTGCCCCTCGATCTCGGTGGTGACTTCGAGCAGCAGGTCGATCTCGTGGTGCTCGGCATCGCCGGTGACGAGGCGTTCCATGACGCGCCACATCCAGCCGGTGCCTTCACGGCACGGCGTACACTGGCCGCAGCTTTCGTGCTTGTAGAAATAGCTGAGGCGGGCGATCGCGCGGACGATATCGGTGGATTTGTCCATGACGATGACCGCGGCAGTGCCAAGCCCGGACTTCAGATCCTTCAACCCATCGAAATCCATCGGCGCGTCGGCGATCTGGTCGGCCGGCACCAGCGGCACCGATGACCCGCCGGGGATGACGGCGAGCAGATTGTCCCAACCGCCACGAATACCGCCGCAATGGGTTTCGACGAGCTCGCGGAACGGCAGGCCCATCGCTTCCTCCACGACGCACGGCCGGTTCACATGGCCGCTGATCTGGAACAGCTTGGTGCCTTCGTTCTTGGGGCGGCCGATCGCGGCGAACCAGGCCGGGCCGCGGCGCAGGATGGTCGGGGCGACGGCGATGCTTTCGACGTTGTTGACCGTCGTCGGGTTGCCGTACAGCCCGGCGCCGGCGGGGAACGGCGGCTTCAAACGCGGCTGGCCCTTCTTACCCTCCAGGCTTTCGAGCATCGCGGTTTCCTCACCGCAGATATAGGCGCCGGCGCCGCGATGGACGACGACATCGAAATCATAGCCCGATCCGCAGGCGTTCTTGCCGATCAGCCCGGCTGCATAGGCCTCACGCACCGCGGCGAACAATGTTTCGGCCTCGCGGACATATTCGCCGCGGATGTAGATATAGGCAGCGCTGGCGCGCATCGCGAAGCCGGCGACGAGCGCGCCTTCGATCAGCTTGTGCGGATCGTGGCGGATGATCTCGCGATCCTTGCAGCTCCCGGGCTCGGAGTCATCGGCGTTGATGACAAGGTAGCTCGGCCGTGCAGGATTGGGCGTTTTGGGCATGAACGACCATTTCATGCCGGTCGGGAAACCGGCGCCGCCACGGCCGCGCAGGCCCGAGGCCTTGATCGCGTCGATGATCGCATCGGGGCCACCGGCGAGCAGCGCCCTGGTATCCTCCCAATCGCCGCGCTTGCGTGCCGCCGCGAGGTTCCACGGCTGGAAACCATAAAGGTTAGTAAAGATCCGGTCCTTATCGGCCAGCATTGCTGTCATCCATCTTGCGGGCGCGGCGATCGAGCACCATCCCGAGCAGAAAGGCCCCGGCGCTGATGCCTAGCAGAGTCGCACCGCTGCCGGGCGCGGTAAAAAGCTGCACCATCGATATCAGCCCGGTGACGATCGCCACCAGCATCGCCGCCATGCTGAAACGCCGCAGGAAAGCGCTGTTGCCCATCACTTTGCCTGTTTGTCGGCGACGACGGTCAGGCCATAGCCACCAGCACCGACGCCGATCGCGGTCAACACGATGCCGATCGGATTGCCGTATTTCATCCCGAAGAACACCGCAAAGCCGAGCAGCGGCAGCGACAGGCCCATCATCGCGAGGCCAAGGCTGCGGACGACGATCGGGTGCATCAGGCGGGCTGCAGCAGCGTCGTCGGGCCGCCTTCGGGGCAGCTGGCGGTGCGGCCGATCTGGCTGCCGGGCGCCGGGGTTTCGCCGCGCGCCAGCGCATCGAGGATCGCGGTCATCGTTTCGTACGTCAGGTCTTCGTAATTGTCGGCGTTGATCTGCACCATCGGCGCATTGGCGCAGGCGCCCAGGCATTCAACCTCGGTCAGCGTGAACAGCCCGTCGGCGCTGGTATCGCCGTGGTGACCATGGACGCCCATCCGGTCCTTGCAGGCGCGCATGATGTCGTCCGATCCGCGCAGCTGGCACGGTGTCGTGCCGCAGACCTGGACGTGATGGCGGCCGACCGGCACCAGATTGTACATGGTGTAGAAGCTGGCGACCTCATAAACGCGGATATACGGCATGCCGAGCTGGCCGGCGACGAATTCGATCACCGGCACCGGCAACCACGCCGAACCGGTCGCTTCGGCCATCTGGCCCTGCGCCAGCCACAGCAGCGGCATCACCGCCGAGGCCTGGCGCCCTTGCGGATAGAGCGCGATGATACGCGCCGCTTCGGTCGCATTGTCGGCGGTCCAGGCGAAACCGCCCTCGAACGCCGGCACAGGGCCTGAAACACTATTCGACACGCAAATCCCTTACATCCGGTCGGCGCTGGCGAGCATGATGAAGGCCCAGACATGCGCCAGCCCGGCAACGAGCAGCACGCCGGTCCACACCGACGGCGAGACGACAACGAGATACAGCGCGAACGACGAGAACAGCAGCGCCAGGGTCACGGCTTCTTTCTTCAGGAACGTCATCAGTCTTGCTCCCCAATCGGGCGGCCTGTGCAGCGGTCTAAACAGCAGGATGGCACAGGATGCAACCGGCAAAGGCCAGGGCACGGGCCCCGGCACCAGGATTTCGCGTCAGCGGCGCACGCGCGTCAGTCGAACCGCGTCGCGCTCATCTTGTAGACCGTCCAGATGAACCAGGCGAGCACCAGCAGGAAGACGAAATTGATGCCGATCGACGGATACCGGTAGGCGGCGAAAAACGCCACGGCCGTGCACAGGAAGGAAAACCACACCGCTTCGTCGTTGCCGCTGTTGCTGTTGTCATCCATGTTCAATCCCCCGTTTGCTGCCACCGCGTCTCGGCGCGGCGTGGGTGTATACTATGCAACGCCCGACGCCCGACGCCAAGCCCGACATGATCAGATGCTTTCCAGCGCGGCACGGGTGAATTCCGACGGGCTTGCCCCGGTATTGGGTTCGCCCTCGCGATCGATCATCAGCACCGCGCATTCGGCCGCGGCGACCGGCCGGTGATCGGTGCCGCGCGGCACGACGATCAGTTCGCCAGGGCCGAGCATGCGCGTCGAATCGCGGAATTCGATGTGGAGCGTGCCGGAAACGACGAGGAACAGTTCGTCGGTATCGGCATGGCTGTGCCAGGAAAACTCCCCCAGCAGCTTGGCGATGCGCAGTTCGTTGCCGTTATACTTGCCGACAATGCGCGGATTCCAGTGGTCCGCAAAACTCGCCAGTTTGGCAGCGAGAGACACCGTTTCCGGCGCGGTCACCGATCGACTTCCCCGAACACGATGTCGAGCGACCCCAGGATTGCCGGCGCGTCGGCGAGCATATGGCCCTTGCACAGGAAATCCATCGCCTGCAGATGCGCCATGCCCGTTGCCCGCACATGGCAGCGCCACGGCTTGTTGGTGCCATCGGCGACCATGAAGATGCCGAATTCGCCCTTGGGGCTTTCGGTCGCCACATAGGCTTCGCCGGCGGGCACGTGCAGGCCCTCGGTGTACAGCTTGAAATGGTGAATCAGCGCTTCCATCGATCGCTTCATCTCGCCGCGCGACGGCGGCGACACCTTGCGATCGAGCGTCGCGTGGCGGCCTTCGGGCATCTGCGCGAGGCACTGGCGGATGATCTTCAGCGATTCGCGCATTTCGTCCATGCGGACCATGAAACGCGCATAGCAATCGCCGTCGTTCGACACGATGACGTTGAAATCCATGCGGTCGTAGACGTCATAGGGCTGCGCCTTGCGCAGATCCCAGGCAACACCGGAGGCGCGGATGCACGGGCCGGTAAAGCCCCAGGCAATCGCATCGTCCTTCGAAATCACGCCGATATCGACATTGCGCTGCTTGAAAATGCGGTTGTCGGCGACGAGCGACTGCATCTCGTCGAGCACCTTCAGATAGCCGTCGCACCAGTCCTTGATGTCGCCGAGCAGGCCATCGGGCAGATCCTGGTGGACGCCACCGGGCCGGAAATAGGCGGCGTGGAATCGCGCCCCCGACACCCGCTCGTAGAATTCCATCAGCTTTTCGCGCTCCTCGAACAGCCACAGGATCGGCGTCATCGCGCCGACGTCCAGAGCATGCGCGGTGGTGTTGAGGATGTGGTTGAGGATGCGGGTGATTTCCGCGAACATCGTGCGGATGTACTTGGCGCGCAGCGGCACCTCGATGCCCGCCAGCTTCTCGATGGCGAGCACATAGCTGTGCTCCATGCACATCGGGCTGACGTAATCGAGGCGGTCCATGTACGGCAGCGCCTGCAGGTAGGTCTTGTACTCGATCAGCTTTTCGGTGCCGCGGTGCAGCAGGCCGATATGCGGGTCGCAGCGTTCGATGACTTCGCCGTCCAGCTCCAGCACCAGCCGCAGCACGCCATGCGCCGCCGGGTGCTGGGGCCCGAAATTGATCATGTAATTCTGGATGGCGTTGCCGTCCTTCAACGGCGGCAGCACATCGATGCTGTCTTCGGGCCGCCACGCGGCGCCTGCCAGTTCAACCACCGGTCTTCTCCGCCTTTTCATCGCCGGGCAGCACGTAGTCGGTGCCTTCCCAGGGCGAGAGGAAATCGAAGCTGCGGAAATCCTGCGCCAGCTTCACCGGCTCATAGACGACGCGCTTGTGCTCTTCGGAATAACGCAGCTCGACATGGCCGGTCAGCGGGAAATCCTTGCGGAACGGATGCCCTTCGAAGCCATAGTCGGTGAGAATACGGCGCAGGTCGGGATTGCCGTCGAACAGCACGCCATAGCAATCCCAGGTCTCGCGTTCGTACCAGCCGGCGTTGGGATACAGCCCGGTCAGCGACGGCACCGGAGTGCGGTGGTCGGTCGCCAGCTTGATGCGCAGGCGCAAGTTCTTCGCCATCGACAGCAGATGATAGACGATTTCGAACCGTTCGACCCGATCGGGATAATCGACGCCGCAGATGTCGATCAGCTGGTTGAACCGCAGTGCCGGATCGTCGCGCAGCCGCGTGATGACATCGACGATCGCGGCGCGCTGCACGGTCACCGTCACTTCGCCGACATGGTCGACAATGTCGATCACCACATCGCCGAGCAGGCCCTGCAGATGCGCGGCCATGCCATCGATGCCGGCCATCACCGGCCAGCTGTGGCGGCCCAGTGCAGGCGCAATCGCGTTCACCGTTCGAAACTCCCGACCCGGCGGATCTTCCGCTGCAGCGCCAGGATGCCGTACAGCAACGCCTCGGCGGTCGGCGGGCAGCCCGGCACATAGATGTCGACCGGCACGATGCGGTCGCAGCCACGAACCACCGAATAGCTGTAATGGTAATAGCCGCCGCCATTGGCGCAGCTGCCCATCGAAATGACGTAGCGCGGTTCCGACATCTGGTCGTAAACGCGGCGCAGCGCCGGCGCCATCTTGTTGCACAGCGTGCCGGCGACGATCATCACGTCGGACTGGCGCGGGGACGCACGCGGCGCGACGCCGAAGCGTTCGAGGTCATAGCGCGGCATGTTGGTGTGCATCATCTCGACCGCGCAACACGCCAGCCCGAACGTCATCCACCACAGGCTGCCGGTGCGCGCCCAGTGAAACAGATCCTCGGTCGACGCGACGAGAAAGCCCTTGTCGCTGACTTCCTTGCTGACGTCGGCGAGCCAGGCGTCGCGGTTGCCGGCCGGCAGCGTCAGCCCGCGCGCCTGCTGGTCTTCGGTGAGCGCTGTCGGCACTTCGATCACTCCCATTCCAGCGCTCCGACATGCCAGGCATAGGCGAGGCCGATGGCGAGTTCGCCGAGAAACTCCATCATCGCCCACCACGCCGCCTGCCCGCCCCAGTGCAGCGACACCGCCCAGGGAAACAGAAAAGCCGCCTCCAGATCGAAAACGATGAACAGGATGGCGACGAGGTAGAAGCGCACGTCGAACTGCGCCCGGCTGTCCGAAAACGCCGGGAAACCGCTTTCATATTCGCTAAGCTTGATGGTGTCGGGCTTTGACGTGCCGGTCAGTTTCGATACCGCGATCGGCGCGCCGACGAAGATGAAGGCGAACACGATGCCGACCGTCAGGAACAGCAGGATCGGCAGATACTGGTTGGCAATTTCGGACATGGCCGTCAGGGGGCGCTTTCGCTGGTGGAGTCGCGTCGCGCGCCTTCTATGCCCGGGGGTTCGTCAGGGCAAGTCCGGTGCGGCAATCCCTCG
>JBBQKM010000043.1:0-12185 GCA_038326915.1 Sphingomonadales bacterium | reverse complement strand
CTCGCCGATGCTGGCATCCCGGTGTTCATCTCGATCTCGCCGGTCATTCCGGCAATTACCGACCATGAGATCGAGGCCATCGTCGCCGCGGGCGCCGCTGCCGGCGCCTGTGGGGCCTTTTCGATCCCCGTCCGCCTGCCGCACGAGGTTGCACCACTGTTCCGCGACTGGCTGGCGACCCATCACCCCGATCGCGCCGCCCGCGTCATGTCCCACATCGCCGAAATGCGCGGCGGCAAGGACAACGACCCGCGGTTTTTCAATCGCTTCACGGCGCAGGGTGCCTACGCCGCCCTGATACGGACGCGCTTTGACAAGGCTGTCGCGAGGCACGGGCTGGCCGTGACACGCCCTGACCTCGATTGCAGCCTGTTTCGGGTGCCAAGCCGCCAGTTGGCGCTCTTCTAGGCCGTCGGCAGCTTGTAGTCCTTGAACCGTTCGCGCAGTTCGGTCTTCAGCAGCTTGCCGGTGGCGGTGTGCGGCAAATCCTCGACGACCAGCACGTCATCGGGCATCCACCATTTGGCGATCTTGCCGTCGAGATAGGCAAGAACGCTGTCTTTCGTGACACTTGCGCCGTCTTTCTGTCGTACCAGCAGAAGCGGCCGTTCATCCCATTTCGGGTGGTGGATGCCGATGACAGCAGCCTCGGCCACCCCCGGCGCACCAACTGCGGCGTTTTCGAGGTCGATCGAGCTGATCCATTCGCCGCCTGACTTGATAACGTCCTTCGACCGGTAGACGATCTGCATATAGCCTTGCGGGCACAGCGTCGCGACATCGCCGGTATCGAACCAGCCATCGGCATCGAGCACGGCGCCGCCGTCGCCCTTGAAATAGCTGCCGACGATCCACGGTCCGCGCACCAGCAACCGTCCGAACGCCTTGCCATCACGCGGCAAATCGGCGCCATCATCGCCGACGATCTTCATCTCGACGCCGAAAACCCCGCGACCCTGCTTGATGCGATAATCGAGCTGTTCGTCGTAAGTCATTGTCGAAACTTCGGTATTAGGCGCACCGACGGTGCCCAGCGGCGACATTTCGGTCATCCCCCACAGCTGCAGCACGCGCACGCCGTGCAACCTGTCGAAACTTTCGATCATGCTGCGCGGCACTGCCGAGCCACCGATGGCGGTGCGTTCCAGCGTGCCGAGGTTGCCGCCGGTTGCTTCGAGATGTTGCAGCATCGACAGCCACACCGTCGGTACCGCCAGCGCCAAGTCGACACCTTCGGACACGATCAGCTCCTGCAGCGTAGGGGCGTCGAAATTGGGGCCGTTCATCACCAGCTTGGCGCCGCATGCCGCCGCCGTATAGGGAATGCTCCAGGCGTTGGCATGATACATCGGCGCAATCGGCAGCACCGTCGTCCGCGCGCTCATCCCGAACGTATCGGTCATGCTCGCCGCCATCGCGTGGAGCACGTTCGATCGGTGGCTGTACTGGACGCCCTTGGGGTTGCCGGTGGTGCCGCTGGTATAGCACAGTCCGGCCGGCGCATTTTCCTCGACCACCGTCCACGGCGCATCGGGCGATTCCGCCGCGACCAGATCCTCATAGCACAGCAGGTCGAGCGTCGTGTCGGCTGGCATATGGGCACGATCGGTCAGCAGCACGAAATGTTCGATCGTCGTCATCCGTGGCGCCAGCCGCTCGACGAGCTTGATGAAGGTCAGGTCGAAGAACAGCACGCGGTCTTCAGCGTGGTTGGCGATGTAGACGATCTGGTCGTCGAAAAGTCGCGGGTTGATGGTGTGCGCAACGCCGCCCATGCCCGAGATGCCGTACCAGCTTTCGACATGGCGATAGGTGTTCCATGCCAGGGTGGCGACGCGTTCGCCGGGCACGATGCCCATCCGGCGCAACGCCGCCGCCACTTGCCGGGCGCGGCCCTGGACAGTCCGCCAATTGCTGCGGTGCCGCGTGCCCTCGCAGGTCAGGCTGACGATCTCGCGATTGCCATGAAATGTCGCGGCATGGTCGATCAGTTTCCAGACCAGCAACGGCCAATCCTGCATCGTCCCGAACATCGCCATCTCCCCGTGATTGTTGCCATCTTGTTAGCCGTGAAAGCCGACGCTTGACAGACAGAACAGAAGAGGAACATAATGCCCGTCCAACAAGGGAAGACACAGATGACCCTCCTCCTCACCACGATGACCATGATGGCGTTTGCAGCGGTTTACGCGGCAGTGCTGGCGATGCTCGGCAATCGCGGCGGCGATCTTGCGGCGGCGCTGCTCGGCCGGCCGCTGCGCCGGGTTCAGGCTGTCGGCGGCGTCGACGGGGCTGCCGGCGATACCAGCGGCGCTGTCTCGCGCCGCTTCAGCCTAGCATAGCTGCGGATCGCGAACGGCACCGAAATCGCATAGACGACGCACAATAGGGTCAGCGTCATCCACGGCGCCGAAAACAGCGCACCGGCGAACAGACCGACACCGACCAGCGCCGGCAGCCGTTGCGACGGCCGCAGCCGCACCGATCCCCAGCTATAGGTCGGCAGGCTCGATGCCATCAGGAACGATACCGTCACCACCACGACCGCGACCAGGGTATAGCGCACCCTGAGGTCGGCGAGCACGACGGGTTCGAGCCAGAAGGTCAGGAACAGCGGGCTCAGCGTCAACGCGGCCGCCAGCGGCGCCGGGATGCCGGTCAGATAGCCGGCACGCTTGTGCGGCTGGTCCTCGGCATCGATCTGGGCGTTGAAGCGCGCCAGCCGCAATGCGCAGGTGACGGCATGGGCAAGTGCAATCACCCAGCCGATGCCGGGCAGATATTGCAGCGACCATAGATAGACGATCAGCGCCGGCGCCACGCCGAATGCTGTCACGTCCGACAGCGAATCGAGCTCGGCGCCGAACCGCGTATTGGCCTTGAGCAACCGGGCAATACGCCCGTCGATGCCATCGAGGACGGCGGCGACGATGATCGCCGCTACCGCTTTTTCCCATTCGCCGGCAATCGCAAAGCGCACCCCGGTCAGCCCGAAGCACAGCGCCAGTACGGTGACGGCATTGGGCACCAGCGCCCGCAGCGGAATCCCGCCGCGTCGTGGCCCCGGCACCCGGCCGGGTGCCCCGTGATCGCTCACCCGGCCGACGGGTGCGCCATGATCGCTCACTGGGCGGAACCGCGCGGCAGCGACACCGCTTCGCCGATGCGGGCCAGGATGGTTTCCCCCGCCGTGGCGCGCTGGCCGACGATGACGGCGGGCACATAACCTGCGGGCAGATAGACATCGACGCGGCTGCCAAAGCGGATGAGGCCGATGCGTTCGCCCACCGTCAGCTTCGAACCCGGCTCGATGAAGCGCATGATGCGTCGTGCCACGAGCCCGGCGATCTGGGTAAAGGCGACCCGGGTGCCGGCCGCATCCTCGACGATGAAATACTGGCGTTCATTGTCGTCGCTGGCCTTGTCGAGATCGGCATTGAGGAATTTGCCCGGCACATAGACGATGCGCGTGCAGGTGCCGGCGATCGGCGAGCGATTCACATGGACATCGAAAACGCTCATGAAAACCGAGATGCGCGTGCATGGCCCCGGCGGCAGCCCGCCTTCACCCGCCAACTGGCGCGGCGGCTCGACACTGGTGATGAGACTTACCAGCCCGTCGGCCGGCGAGATGATCAATCCCGGATCGACCTGCGACACCCGCACCGGATCGCGGAAGAACGCCGCGATCCACACCGTCAGCCCCGCAAGCAGCCAGGCAATGGCGCTGAGGTTAAAGACAAAGCCGGTGACCAGCACGGCGACTGCCGCAATGCCAACGAACTTGCGGCCTTCCGGGTGCATCGGCGGAATCTTGTAGCGGGCGGATTCGCCCGGCACGATCGGCAACGGCTGTTCGGGGATGGTTTCGATTTCGGTTGGAAGTTCGCTCATGTTGGTGCTCTAGCCGAGCCACAAGGCGGCGGCAAATGACAGGACGCCGCCACACCTTCGGGGGGAACGCCATGATACGCTCGCTGCTGCTGTTCTGCGGGTCGCGCACCGGCCATGACCCGGCCCAGGCGGCGCTGGCGGAGGCGTTCGGCCGGCTGCTCGCGGAACACGGCGTCCGGCTCGTCTATGGCGGCGGCGGCGTCGGGCTGATGGGGCTGGCGGCGCGATCGGCGCTGGCGGCCGGCGGCGAAGTCATCGGCATCATCCCCCGCGCGCTTATGACCGCCGAAATCGCCCAGGGTGGGCTGACCGAGATGCACGTCGTCGAAACGCTGCACGAACGGAAGGCGCTGATGCACCTGCAGGCTGATGCCATCATCGCCCTGCCTGGCAGCATCGGCACATTGGACGAGCTGTTCGAATCGATGACCTGGCGCGAGCTCGGCATCCACGACAAGCCGATCTGGCTGCTGGGTGCCAACGCCTATTGGGAACCGCTGCTGGTGCTGCTGCAACACATCGCCGATCAGGGCTACGCGCCCCCGGATCTGGCGCGCCTTGCGGGTACCCTGCCCGATCTGGCGGCGCTGGCGGCACTGCTGCCACCGGCAAATGCAGCGTCGCGCACAGGCTATTCTTGACCCCTGCGCCATCGGCACCCTAGACGAAGGCCATTCAGCGCAAGCCCCGAGGACACCATGGCGAAAATCAAGGTCAAGAACCCCGTCGTGGAGCTCGATGGCGACGAGATGACGCGGATCATCTGGCAATGGATTCGCGAACAGCTGATCCTGCCCTATCTCGACATCGACCTGCATTACTACGATCTCGGCATCGAAAACCGCGACGATACCGATGACAAGGTCACCGTGGCCTCCGCCAACGCCATTCGCGAGGTCGGCGTCGGCGTCAAATGTGCCACGATCACCCCTGACGAAGCGCGGGTGAAGGAATTCGGCCTGAAGCGGATGTGGAAATCACCGAACGGCACCATCCGCAACATCCTCGGCGGCGTTGTCTTTCGCGAACCGATCGTCATCAAGTCGGTGCCGCGGCTGATCCCGGGCTGGACCGATCCCATCGTCATCGGCCGCCACGCCTTTGGCGACCAGTATCGCGCCACCGATTTCCTCGTCCCCGGCCCTGGCAAGCTGATGATGAAATGGGTGAGCCAGGATGGCGAGGAAACCATCGAACACGAGGTTTTCGAATATCCCAGCGCCGGCGTCGCCATGGGCATGTACAATCTCGACGATTCGATCCGCGATTTTGCACGCGCCTGCCTGAACTATGGCGTCGCCCGCCAGTGGCCGGTGTATCTGTCGACCAAGAACACGATCCTGAAGGCCTATGACGGACGCTTCAAGGACCTGTTCCAGGAAATCTATGACAATGATTTCAAGGCACAATATCGCAAGCTTGGCATCGTCTATGAACATCGCCTGATCGACGACCTCGTCGCCAGCGCGCTGAAATGGTCTGGCAAGTTCATCTGGGCGTGCAAGAATTACGACGGCGATGTCCAGTCCGACATGGTTGCGCAGGGCTTCGGCTCGCTGGGCCTGATGACGTCGATCCTGATGACGCCCGACGGCCAGACGGTCGAGGCTGAGGCCGCGCACGGCACCGTCACCCGCCATTACCGCATGCACCAGGAAGGCAAGCCTACCAGCACCAATCCGATCGCGTCGATCTTTGCCTGGACCGGCGGGTTGAAGCATCGCGGCAAGCTCGACGGCACGCCCGAGGTGACGAAGTTCGCCGAAACGCTCGAGCGCGTCTGCATCGAAACCGTCGAATCGGGCGCGATGACCAAGGACCTCGCGCTGCTGATCGGCCCTGACCAGGCCTGGATGACGACCGAGAAGTTCTTCGAGGCCGTGCGGTCGAACCTCGATGCGGCGATCGTCAAGGGGCTGTAGCGCCCGGCAGGGGTTGCTTTTTGCAACCAGATGGGTTACGAAAACGGGCCGGTGCAGCGTCTGCACCGGCCCTTTCGCGTGATCCCCCGTCAATGGTGTAGCTTTAGTGTAGCTTTAAGCGTGACAGCGTTGATTTAAAAGGATTGTTCGGTTTTTTGCGAATCCTACCAAAGGCTCGATTTGCGGCCCGAAATATTGATGTAGAGAAAGTCGCGCGCGACACCCTTCGACGTGACGGCGCTGACCCCGTGATAGCTGTTGTTCATGCACGGGAAGAAGACCCCGAGATTGGCTTTGGGCGACAGCGTCGCGACGCAATCGACATCAGTCGGCCGCGGGTGGCGCTCATAATCGCCGACCGGCTTGGCCACCTTGTGCTTGAAAATCGACAGGTCACCGCCTTCCAGCCCCGCCGCCTCGGCATCGGTGAAATAGACGATCAGCGAGCACAGCCGGTTGGGCCGGTCGCAATGCGGCACCTTGGCATATCCGCCCATGCTCTTGTGGATGTCGAGACGAGTGAAAAGCTCGATCGGCTTGGGCGACCGCAATGGCGCCAGCAGCTTGTTGGCAACGCCGTCGACGCGATCCTTGAAGGTGGCGGTCTCGCTCATCACGGCGCGCGGCTCGGCATAGCCCGGATCGACGTGCGAATTGGCGATATCAACCTTCAGGCCGATACTGTCGAGGTGATCGGCGAACACGTCGCGAAACACATCGGCGAACCGTTCGGAATTGAGGAAATCGGCAAATTCCCGCCACGCCGGCGACCGCGCCACCAGCGCGTCAAAGCCTGAATCGCCGCGGTAGATGTCAAAACCGGAGCCGGTACGGCTGCCGGCGCTGCCGCTTTCATTCTTCTGGCCAGTGAACACCGTTTCGTCGGGAAAATCGGCGCGCAGCCGAGCAAACAGCGCCGGCGGCAGGATATCCTGCTTGATGACATGCGGGAACGGATCGGCGACAACGTCCTGGCGCGAAACCTGCAGCATTTCCACTCCCTTGGCTGGAGCGCCGATTGCGTGGCGCTGTCCGTGCGGCCCTACAGCGAGATGATGACAGTTGCAAAATCTCGCGGCAATTGCGCCGAATACCTAGGCATCGCAAGGCCAACGGGGGCGATGGCGATATTGGTCGGGGAGACAGGATTCGAACCTGCGACCCTCTGGTCCCAAACCAGATGCGCTACCAGGCTGCGCCACTCCCCGAACCGGCCTTGCCCCTAGGCCAACCCCCTCAACAACACAACCCCGCCAACGGGGCGATCCGACAAGGAGATGGCCGCTTTCAACGAGCTTCGAGGATCAGTTCCGAGAATTGCCCGACAACTGGCTCCAGCAACCTACCAGCACGGATGCGGTGGTCAGGATGCTCGATTGACGTGGCTCAGCGTTGCTTCTTGGTGAGCGTCGCGGTGAAGTCGGGTTCCTTGTTCGCCACCCAGTCCACGAATTTGCGAATGCGGGGGTCGGCCAGCAAAGCGTCGACATCCATGCCATGGCGCTGCAGTTCGGAATTTGTGAAATTGGCGATCAGCGTCTGCTGACAGATCGGATGCATCGGTACCGTATCGCGCCCGCCCCGGCTCTTCGGCACCGGATGGTGCAAGATGACCGTCTTGCCTGTCGGCCGGCCACAGAGCCAGCAAACCGCCGCGGTCGCCGCAGTGTCGGCCTCGCTCGCCATGCCGCCATACGAGTCTTTTTTCGAGTTTCTGCGTGACATCCGTCTACCTGCTTTGCCCGTGGCCTGGAGCTACTGGGGTCGAGTTCAACCCGGCAGCGGCGGCGAGCGTCTTTTGCGCCGCCTTCAGATGCGGGATGTCGTACATCTTGCCATTGATGCCGAGCGTGCCGGCATCGGGCTGGGCGGCGAAGGCATCGACGATCGCCTGCGCCTCGGCGATCTGCTCGGCCGAGGGGCTGAAGCAGCGATTGATCGTCGCGACCTGGTCGGGATGGATGGCGAGGCGGCCGGTGAAGCCGTCGCGGCGAGCGCGACGACAATCGCGCTCCAGCCCCTCGGTGTCGCGGAAATCGCTGTAGAGCGTGTCGAGTGGCGCCACCCCCGCCGCTGCCGCCGCGAACAGGCACAGGCTGCGCGCGAGGCGATAGGGCTCGGTCCAGCGGCCATCGTCTTCCTTGTTGGCGGTGGCGCCGATCGCGGCGGCGAGATCCTCCGCCCCCCAGGTCAGCGCGACAAGCCGCGGGTGCGGCGGCGCATAGCTGCCGAGGTTGAACATCGCCATCGGGGTTTCGGTGGCGACGACGGCAATTTTCACAGTGCCGGGTGCCATGCCGGCAATCCCCTCCAGCCGATCGAGTTCCGCCGCGATGCGGGCAATATCGGCAGCGCCATCGGCCTTGGGGATCAGCAACCCGTCGAGCCCGGGCTTTACCACCGCCGCCATGTCATCATGGGTCAGCCCGGTATCGAACGGATTGACCCGCACGAAGAAGGACCAGTCGCGCGGGGCCGGATCGTCCAGCCGCGCCGAAACGGCAGCGCGGGCGGCAGCCTTTTGCGACGGCGCCACCGAATCCTCGAGATCGAGGATCAGCGCATCGGCGCCGATGCCGGCCGCCTTGGCGAATTTGCGCGGGGAATCACCCGGGACAAACAGCAGCGAGCGCAGCCTCATGCCGGTTTCGCCAGCATCAGTGCGGCGCGCAGCGTGCGACAGACGACTTCATCGCGTTGGTTGTAGCCGGTGTGTTCGAAGGTAACGATGCCCTGGCCGGGGCGCGATTTCGATGGCCGCAGCGCCTTGACCTCGGTCGTCGCATGGATGGTGTCGCCAGCGAACACCGGCGCCGGGAATACCGTGTCAGTCATCCCCAGATTGCCGACGGTGGTGCCGAGCGTCGTGTCCTGGATCGACACGCCGATGACCAGCCCCAGCGTGAAGATCGAATTCATCAGCGGCTTGCCGAATTCGGTGGTCGCGGCATAGGCGTGGTCGATATGGATCGCCGCCGGATTATAGGTCAGCGACGAGAACAGCATATTGTCCATGTCGGTGACGGTGCGGCGGATGTCGTGGACGAAAACCTGCCCGACCGTGAACTCTTCGAAATAGCATCCTGCCATATTGGCCTCTCCCTGCTTTCGTGCGGCACCGCGCATGTGGGTCGACCCGAAAGCGGCATGGGTCAACTCGCGATCGCCGCCATCATCGCGCGGCTGCATATGGGATCGATGCGCCAGGCGTCGCACGGAGTCACCGGCCGGACGGGCGGCGCACGCGAATCCGCTGTCGCGCCAACCCGATTGGAACCGGCGCGCCGATCAGCCGCCGATCAACACCGTCGGAAAGCCGAGGACGATGACGCCGCCATGCGCGGTCTGATCGCCGATGCGGACGGCGCCGAGGCTCTGCGTCAGCACCGTCGCGCTGCCCTTGATAATGGTATCGGGCGGGCCGACGCAGACGCACATGTCGGTCATGTGCGACGCCGGCAGATTGCCGATCAGCACGGTCGGCACGCACGGCCCCGAAATCGGGCCGCCGACGTGCGGCACGACGCCGGTTACCATCGGGCAGACGTGCATGTCGGTGATGCGGGATGCCGGCGGGCTCATGACGCTGCCTTTTTCAAAACAGGAATGTTGCGCCATGTTCGCATTCCAGTTTGCAATTCCCAACAAAAAAGTCGCATCCTAATCGCTTGCTCGGTAAAAGGGGCATGGAAGCGGCGACGGGGGGTTGTTGGTGATCATCGGTGACGATGGCGGCGCGGCGGTATTGGCGGCGATCGAGTCTGCCGAGGGCAGCCCTGTCGGCGTCGATGGCCGCATCGACGAAGCCACTGCCGGCGAGCTTTTCCGCGAAATCCGTTTCCAGCGCAAATCGATCTTTCGTGCCGAACAGCGCGCCGCGATGGGCGAGGACGCTGCCGATTCCGAAAACTGGAGCTGGGACCAGCTGGGCGACACCGCCCGCGAGTATCTCGCCCAATATTCCAAGGATCTGGAGCCGATGGCGATCCTGATCGAGGCCGCGGTGCGCCTCGACGGGCCGGCCGGGCTGGAGGCAGCGATGGCATTGCTCGCCACGCTTGTCGAAACCTGGTGGGAACAGGGGCTGTATCCGGCTGAGGACGAAGAAGACGGTGTCGAGGCGCGCTTCCAGCCGCTGTCGGGGCTGTCGGGCGGTGGCGGCGACAAGGACGGCACGCTGATCATGCCGCTGCGCCGGATGGTGCTTGCCAGTGACGGCAAGGGTGAGCTCAAATATCTCGATCGCGTCACCGCCGATGCGTTGCTCGGCGGTTCGACATCTGGCACACCCGAACAGCGCAGCGAACGCAACCAGGAGGCACAAGAGGCGCTCGACGAAGCCGATGCCACGGCGCGCCGGATGTCGCGGCGCACGCTGCAGGCGACCGCCGACCGCATTGCTGCGTCGGAGGCGTCGTGGCGGCGCGCCATCGGCTATATCTCCGAACGCACCAAGCCGCGGTTTCCATCGGCATCACGCGTGTCGGACGAATTGCGCAACGTCCGCGAATGGCTCGATTCGCTGATCAAGAAGCTGCCCGAAGATGTGGTCGATGCCCCCGAAACTGCCGCCGAGGCGGCGGGTGACGAAGCCGGCCCGGTCGCTGCCGCCACTGCCGGTGGCGCGATGGTGCTTGGCCGCATCAGTCGGCGCGACGACGCGCTGCGCGCCATCGGCGCAGCCGCCGAGTATTTCGAAACCCATGAACCCCTGTCACCGCTCGGCGTCGCGCTGCGTGAGGTTGACCGCCGGGCGCGAATGAGTCTTGATGCATTCCTTGAAGAACTGATCCCTGACGCCAATACTCGCCAGACCTTTTACTGGCGATCGGGCATCAGGCCTCCTGGTGAAGGTTCAAGCTGACTGCGAATGAGTGGGGCGGGCTCTTCCCGTCATTGTGCAACCGGCGCTCGGGCGCCTGATGGAGAGTGGAGATGGCTGGTTCAGTACATGACAAGCTGAAGCGGGTGCGTAAGCCCCGTGTGCATATCACCTATGACGTCGAGACCGAGGGCGCGCAGGAAGTCAAGGAACTGCCGTTCGTCGTTGGCGTAATGGGCGATTTCTCGGGCGATTCGGCAGTGCCGAAGAAAAGCCTCAAGGAACGCAAGTTCGTCGACCTGAAAAAGGACAAATTCGACCAGGTCATGGCCCGCATCGAGCCAGCGGTGAAGCTGAAGGTCGAAAACACGCTCGAAAAAAACGGCAAGGAATTCGCTGTCGAGCTGAAATTCCGGTCGATGGAAGATTTCGAGCCTGAAAAGCTCGTCGAGCAGATCGAACCGCTGCGCAAGCTGATGGAGACGCGCAACCAGCTCCGCGACCTGATGGCCAAGGCCGATGGTTCGGAACAGCTGGAAGGGCTGCTTGAAAAAATCCTGCGCGACGAGACCCAGATTGCCAGCCTGCGCGACCAGCTTGGCGACGACAGCAGCACCAAGGAGTAATTCCCGATGTCCGACAGCCAAGCCCAGGCAGGCGGTGGTGCTGCCACCGTCGCCGCGGAAGCGGAAACCAGCCTTCTCGACCAGGCAATCAGCGTCACCAAGCAAACCGAGCCGCAGCGCGTCGAACAGTTGATGCGCACCCTCGCCCAGGAAGCGATGAGCGGCACGGTCCAGTTTCAGAAGAACCTGACTGTCACCTTGCGCGATGCCATCGCCAAGATCGATGCGCAGATTTCGGAACAGCTCGCCGCGGTGATGCACGCCGAAAAGTTCAAGCAGCTCGAAGGCAGCTGGCGTGGCCTCAACTATCTCGTCAAGAACAGCGAGATCGGCGAGGGCCTGAAGATCCAGTTGCTCAACGTCACCAAGAAGGAGCTCGCCGCCGATCTCGCCAAGGCGACCGACTTCGACCAGAGCAATTTCTACAAGAAGGTCTATGAAGAACAGTTCGGCACCGCCGGCGGTGCGCCGTTCGGCACGCTGATCGGGGATTTCTATTTCTCGAAGCACCCCGACGATCTCGAACTGCTGACCAACGTCTCCAGCGTCGCGGCCGCCGGTTTCTGCCCGTTCATCTCGGCGGCGGATTCCAAGCTGTTCGGCATGGACAGCTTCACCGAATTGTCCAACCCCATGGACATGAAGCAGTTGTTCGAGACTGCCGACTACATGAAATGGAACTCGTTCCGGCAAACCGAGGATTCGCGCTTCGTCACCCTCGTCATGCCCAAGGTGCTGGCGCGCCTGCCCTATGGCGCCGATACCAAGCCGGTGGAAGCTTTTGCCTATGAGGAAGCGCCGTTCGACGCCGCCGGCAATGCCAAGTCCATGAAGCATGACGATTATTGCTGGATGAACGCGGCCTATGCGATGGCGGCGCGGCTGACCGATGCCCATGCACAATATGGCTGGTGCACGGCG
>JBBQKM010000042.1:0-12480 GCA_038326915.1 Sphingomonadales bacterium | reverse complement strand
CGGCATCCATATCGAAATGACCGGGCAGAATGTCACCGAATGCACCGGCGGCGCCATCGCCATCACCGACGAAGGCCTTGCCGATCGCTACCAGACGCAGTGCGACCCGCGCCTGAACGCCAGCCAGAGCCTCGAATTGGCATTCCTGATCGCCGAGGCGCTGAAGGCCGAGCGTGAAGCCCGCCCGGCGCGAGCCGCTTAACGGCCAGCCCGCGCCGCGTAATTGACAAGCGGGCGTGCGGGGTTCATTCCCCGCCTCCCGCAGCGGCCCCTTCGTCTAGCGGTCAGGACGTCGCCCTCTCACGGCGAAAGCACGGGTTCGATTCCCGTAGGGGTCACCACGCAAGGTGCGCGATCAGTTCACCTGGCGCGTCTTGCCCGCCCAATAGGGGTCGCGCAGTTCGCGGCGCAATATCTTGCCCGAGGCGTTGCGCGGCAGCGCGGCAATGACATCGACCGATTTCGGCGCCTTGAACGCGGCGATACGCGTGCGGGCAAAGGCGATGATTGCGTCCGGATCGATGCTGTGGCCGGGCTTTGCCACCACCACGGCCTTGACCGCCTCCCCCCATTTTTCGTCGGGCACGCCGATCACCGCGACTTCGGCGACATCGGGATGGCCATAAACGGCGCTTTCGACCTCGGCGGGATAGACGTTTTCGCCGCCGGTGATGATCATGTCCTTCACCCGGTCGTGGATGTACAGATAGCCATCGTCGTCCAGATAGCCGGCGTCGCCGGTGCGCAGCCAGCCATCGGCGGCGATGGTGGCGGCAGTGGCCGCGTCGAGCTTCCAGTAGCCGCGCATATTGGCATAGGATCGGGTCGCGACCTCGCCGACGCTGTTCGCCGGCAGCGGCTTGCCATCGTCGCCCAGGATGCAGATTTCGACGCCGGGCAGCGGCAGCCCAGCGGCGCGCATGCGGGTGTTGCCGGCGGGATCATGGTCCTCGGGCGGCAGATAGACGATCGTGCCGGTCGTCTCGGTCATGCCATATTGCTGGCAGAAACCGCAGCCGAACACCTCCATGCATTCGCGCAGCAGGTCGAGCGGGATCGGCGAGGCGCCATAGAGGATGTACTTCATCCGGCTGTAATCGATCTGGCGGGCACGCGGCTGGCGCACGACGATCTGCAGCGCGGCGGGCACCATGAACATCTTCGACACGCGGTCACGCTCGATATAATCGAGCACCTTCAGCGGATCGAATTCGCGCGCGATGATACCGCGGGCGCCGTTGACCAGGCCGACCAGCCCCCAGCCGGTGCCGCCGATATGCGCGACCGGCATGGCGACGAGGCTGACATCGTCGGGGCCCCATTCGTTCCACGGCATCGGGTTGACCTTGCCGAGCCGGCGGCCGGTGAGCAGATTGTCGTGAGTCAGCATCGCGCCCTTGGGCTTGCCGGTGGTGCCCGAGGTGTACAGTTGCACCGTGACATCGCCGGGCGCGACGACAGCCGCAGGCGGCGTGGCCGGGGCAGCGTCGCGCCAATCCGTGTATGTCCGCCAGCCCGATCCCGGCTCCATGGCGATGATGGCGCGATCGGGGCCGATCTCGCCGGCGTGCGCTGCGACCAGCGTGGCGAATTCGGCGCCGACGAACAGCAACCGCGCCTCGGCATTGTCGACGATGAAGGCGATTTCGGGCGGGGCCAGCCGCCAGCCGACCGGCACCATCACCACCCCGGCCTTGGCGGCGCCGATCAGCAATTCGAAATAATGGTCGCTGTTCTTGCCAAGATAGGCGATCCGTTCGCCCTTGCCGATGCCCGCGGCGGCGAGCGCATTGGCGACCTGGTTGGTCTGTGCATTGAAGGCGGCAAAGCTGGTCAGCCGGCCTTCGAATTCAAAGGCGATGGCATCGGGGCGAAAGGCGGCGTGCAGCCGCGCGACATCGCCGAGCGTTTGCATGGCTTCGAAATTCACGTCGCCGGTTGCTGATGTGTTCGCCTGCATCGCCATCCCCATCCAATCCGCGTTCTGATCGACGCCTGCCCTGATGCCAGTGCCATAGCATGGGCGATTTCGGCGAAAAGGCTATCAGTAGATAGGGTCGGCGGCGCGTTGATCCTCGCAGGGTGGCGATGGGCAGGCGCGCCGGCAGACCTTTGCGCGTTGCCGCCAAACGGAAAATCTGCAACTCCGTGGCGTGAAGGAAAGTTCATTTCCGGGGCGCGTGCGGATGCGGAATGTCATGGCAGCAAAGCCGGTGCGGGCGGCGTTTCTGCTGCTGGTGGCGGCCGTCGCCGGTTGCAGCCGGGAATCCACCAACCCGGCGCCGCCGCGTGTCACGACCGCCAGCCCCATCGAAACCGAGCCATCGACGATCGTCGTGCCGATCAGCGCGCGCGTTGCCGACCTCGAGGCCAAGCTCAACGCCGAAGTGCCATTGACCCTTGTCGAGATCGACAAGGAGACGACGTGCGTCAAGGCCACCAAGGTCAGCGCCTGTGTCATTCCCAAGCTGAAGTGCAAGGGCCTGAAATGTCAGAAAACCGGCTGCGAAGTCGGGCTGAAAGACGCCAAGATCACCCCCGACCTCAGTTGCCGCATTGTCGGCCAAGTGACGCGCGGGCCGATCCGCCTGTCGGGCAGCGGCGAGACGATCGACCTGACCATGCCCGTGTCGGCGACGGCAAGCGCGAAAGACGTCGGCCATATCGCCAATTCCGAAACCGCCACCGCCGCTGCCGAAGTCCGTGCCCGCATCCGGCTCGGCATGGCCGGCGACTGGCAGCCGACCGCCAAGGTCGACATCGATTACGACTGGACCGAAAAACCCGGCATCTCGATCCTCGGCGCGCGCATCACCTTTGCCGGCAAGGCCGATCCGGAATTGGCCAAGGTCATCGCCAGGCTCGAGGCCGACATGCCCAAGCATATCGCCCGGCTGCACCCGCGCGAGCGCATCGCCGAAGGCTGGAAACAGGGTTTTACCGCGCTGATGCTCAACCGCACCAACCCGCCGGTGTGGCTGCGCGTCACGCCGCAGAAATTGCGCTATGACGGCTATAGCCTCGACAAGGGCGAACTCGTGCTGAAGCTCGCAGCGCTGGCAAAGACCGAGACCTTCGTCGGCAAGCGTCCGCCCGATCCTGTCGCGACACCCTTGCCGCCACCGGGGCAATTTGCCGGCAACGATGGCTTTCGCTTTCACATCCCGGTCGTTGCCGACTATCGCGAACTCGAACCGGTGCTCGAAAAGGCGCTGCGCAAGCTGTCGCGCCAGACGATCACGGTGCCGGCGATCGGCGACGTCGACGCCCAGTTCGGAAAGGTCACCATCTATGCCACGACCGGCAACCGGCTCGCCATCGGTGTCGCGATGCGGGTGGCGCTGCCCGGCGAGGCGCTGAGCAGCACCGGCACCGTCTGGGCGACGGGCATTCCCTATAATGAACCCGGCAGCCAGCGCGTGCTGGTCCGTGACCTGACCATCGACGGCCGCGGCGACGATGCGGCTTTCGACCTGATGCTCGCCGTCGTCCACGCGCCGGTGGTGATGCAAACCATCGCCGACGGCCTTTCGCAGAATTTCGGCCGCGACTACAACAAGCTGCTCGTCAAGATCGACAAGGCGCTGGCCGAAAAACGGCTGGGCGATTTCGTGCTGACGGCGCGGATCGACACGGTGCGCAACGGTGTCGTCACGCCCTTTGGCCAGGGGGTCTACATGCCCGTCGATGCCACCGGCGTCGGCGCACTGCGCTATGACCCGCGGGAAAGGCCGTAGGGGACAAGGCCGCTTGCGCCTCGCCAGGGCCGGTCTGCTCCTCCCGCCATCATCGCCTGCGACGGTGGCAGGAGAGAGACTTTGGGGTCGCCTACGCGGCAACGACGCCCAGCGCATCGCCGAGGTATCAGACTGTGCAGACTGGCCGCCCATAGCTAACTTGCGTGCAACCTCGACGCGTCAGTGCCCATGAATGACTTGAAGGAGACCAGCGTGGACAAGATGCTCAAGTTCTTCGAGGATATCGGCGCCGCCGGGGGCGCCGGAGCTTTTCTGCTCATCACGTCTTGGGGCCTGCTCGTCACCGACCTCGTCGACTTTAAGGCGGCTAATCTAGCTGCGCTACCCGCAGCAAAGCTCCTGGCTTGCGTAGGCGGCAGCCTTGGATTGTTGCTTCTGCTCTACAAGCTGAAGCAGGCAAGCAAGAGAGAAACGGATGACCGGGCGCTGGAAGCAGATGATAGCAACCGATGGGAGCGGCTCGCCAGCTTCATCAAGGATAGACGCGCGTTTGAATCGTTGCGAGACTACGAGCATCTTCCGTCGATGATGGCCTCGGTCGACGCCGTGCGAGATTATCTTCGGCGCGAGCTGGAGTCGTTACCGACAGGTACATTGTTACGTGACGATTTCGAGCGCATGCAGGAGGCCACCCGGGAATTTGCAAGCAGTTGCGACCGGATCTGGCAGGATCGAACAACAATGCCGTCCCACCTGATAGATGCAGTCCCAATTGATCAGTTCTATTTCTGCACTTCGGTCGGCATCCTGAGGGGGCAGATGGCTGCAGCGTTCAAGATGAAGAGCATGCCCCAGACCTCAAAATTGATCGCGCGTTTGACGGGTAGCATCTAGCCGCGAAACTAAGCCTGCTCCGGCGGAATAGGCTGCGCATACCGCGGCCGCGCTGCAAAGCGCGCGATCAGCCAGCTGCGGAACAGGCTGATCGCGGGATCGGCGAGATCTTCGGGCCGCAGCTTCAGATAATAGCCAAAGCCGTCCTCGATGATGCTGTCGAACGGCATCACCAGCCGGCCATCGCTGAGTTCGGGGGCGAACATGTCGATATCGGCGAGCGCCACGCCATCGGCGGCAATCGCATAGCTGACCGCGAGCAGCGCGGTATCGAACGCCAGGTCGCGATCGACATCGACCGCGATGCGGGTCTGCCGGGCGTAAAGGCTCCACAACAGCCCGCGCGGTTCATTGTCGAGCTTGACATGCAGCAGGTGATTGTCGGCAAGGAACGCTTCGAGGCTTTTCCCGGCATGGCGCGCCGCGGTTTGCGGTGAACACACCGGCGCCACCCGCACCATCCACAGGAAATCGGTGACATGGTCATCGACATGCGGAAGATCGAAGACGATCGCCATGTCGATATCGGTATCGGGCAAGCCGGTGACATGTGCGCTGGAGATATCGATACAGATATCCGGGTGCTCGGCGTGGAAATCCTGGATCATCGGCAGCGCGATCTGGTGGAGCAGCGACGGCGGGAAATGCACCCGGATCGGCCGGCTGCGCGATGCGTCGCCGCACACCTCGTTCATCGTCTGCTCGATGCGGTCGAACGCCTTGCCGACTTCGGGCAGCAGCAATTCGCCCGCCGGCGTCAACACCAGCCGCGGCCCCGACCGGTCGAAAAGCTTTTTGCCGAGCAGGTCTTCAAGGCTGATGATGTGGCGGCTGACGGCGCTTTGCGAGACGTTGAGCGCCTGGGCGCCGGCGGTGAAGCTCAACCGCTTGCCGACGGCGTCAAAGGCCCGCAGCGCGTTAAGCGGCAGCCAGCGACGGTTGACGGGTGGGGCCATTGTGATCCGGTACCTTTGGCAAGCGGCGGCGACGTTGCCGCCAAGTCCGGCGTTCGTCCATCCATGACGGACGGATAACCCTCGCCGGCCACCCGATTTGGCATGGCATCATCCACAAATGTGATTCATCTCCGGGGCGCAATTGTGCGACCTGCGAGGCTGGCATGGGGGCGCACGGCTTGGCACCGAACGGGCAGACGGAGGCGATTGCGGCGGCGTTCCGGCAGCGCGTGCCCGGCCATGCCCTGCCGCAACTGCTCTACAACAGCCCCGACGCCTTTGCCTTCGACATGGCAGCAATCTTTGGCACATCGTGGCTGTTCGCCGGCTTCACCGCCGAGGTGCGCAACCGCGGCGATTATGTTTCGCTGCTGGTCGGCGAATGGCCGGTGCTGATCGTGCGCGGCGAGGAAGGCCGGCTGCACGCCTTTCACAACAGTTGCCGTCATCGCGGTGCGATGCTGTGCGCCCCCGGTACCGGCAATCTGCCGCGGCTGACCTGCCCTTATCACCGCTGGACCTATGGACTGAATGGCGCTCTGCTCGCCGCCGGCCGCATGGGGGCGGATTTCGACAAGCGCGACTGGCCGCTGGCGCCGGTCCATGTCGAAACGGTCGCTGGCGCGATGTTCATCTGCCTCGCCGCAACGCCGCCGCCGTTCGACGCCATCCGCCGCGACCTCGCGCCGCTGCTGGCGCCGCATGGCTTTGACAAGGCGAAACTGGCATTCCAGTCGACGCTCGTCGAATATGCAAATTGGAAGCTGGTGATGGAAAACGCCCGCGAATGCTATCATTGCCCGACCGGCCACCCCGAATTGGCGCGCACCTTTCCGGTCAATGTGTCGGCGCATTTCGAGGCCGATACCGCCCATGCCGCGGCGTTCGACGCCCGCATGGCAGCGATCGGCCTGCCCAGTGGCCCGGTCGAGGAGACCTGGTGGCAGGCGGTGCGCTTCGCGCTCAATCCGGGCATGACTTCGATGACGCTCGACGGCCGGCCGGTGGTGGCAAAGCCGATGTGTGACATTGCTGGCGGCGACATCGGATCGCTGCGCTGGGCGATCGAACCCAACAGTTTTTGCCATTCGACCAGCGACCACACGTTCGCGTTCAATGCGATGCCGGTGGGCCCGCGCGAAACCCATGTCGTCGGCAAATGGCTGGTGCATGAAGACGCCGTGGCGGGGGCCGATTACGACCTCGATACGCTCGCCGATCTGTGGACGCGCACCAATTTGCAGGACAAGGCGCTCGCCGAAAACAACCAGCAAGGTATCAATTCGCCCGGATACCGCCCCGGTCCCTATTCGCGCGATGCCGAATCGCTGACCATCCGCTTCGTCGACTGGTATTGTGCGACGGCGCAGCGCTATCTGGACGCCCATCCGGCATGACCGAAACCCCCGGCTATCGCCCCGAAACGCTGGCGGTGCGCGCCGGCTATGATCCGGCCGACGGCGCCAACGCCGCCAAGCCGCCGATCTACATGACCTCGACCTTCGCCTATGCCTCGGCGCAGCAGGCCAAGGATATTCACGAGGCCTATTTCGACGGCACCGGCCCCGAGGTCGGCAAGACCGCGCACATCTATTCGCGGCTCGGCCATCCCAACCTCGACATGGTCGAAACCCGTCTGGCGGCGCTCGACGGTGCCGAGGCGGCCGCCGTGTTCAACAGCGGCATGGCCACCCACACCGCCATCGCGCTGGCGCATCTGCGGCCGGGCGATAGCATCGTCCACAGCCGGCCGATCTATGGCGGCACCGATGGCCTGTACAACATGCTGATGCCCGAACTGGGCGTGCAGGCTTTTTCGTTCACCGACGGCTGCGACGAAGCCGACATCATGGCCGCGGTGAACGCGGCGCGCGCTGCCGGGCCGCTAAAGCTGATCGTCATCGAAAGCCCGGCCAATCCGACCGCGGCGCTCGTCGATATCGCGCTGGTGGTGCGCATCGCAGCCGCGATCGTGCCGCGGCCGCTGGTGGTGATCGACAATACCCTCCTTGGCCCGCTGATGCAGCGACCGATCGAAATGGGGGTCGATCTGTGCATGACCTCGCTGACCAAATATTGCGGCGGGCACAGCGATCTGCTCGCCGGCGGGGTCAGCGGCCGGCTGGCGCTCGTTCAGCCACTGCGGCTGCTGCGCACGACCCTTGGCAGCCATCTCGATCCGCACACCGGCTGGCTGATGCTGCGATCGATGGAAACCGTCCATCTGCGCGTCGAGCGCGCCATGGCCAATGCCCGCAGCATCGCCGAATATCTGCGCGATCATGCCAGGATCGCCAGCGTCACCTATCTCGGCTTTCTTGGCGAGGGCACCCCGCAACGCGCCGTCTATGACCGCCAATGCCTTGCCGCCGGATCGACGTTTTCGTTCCGTGTAAAGGGCGACGAGGCGGCGGCCTTTCGCTTTCTCGACCGGCTGCGGCTGCTGCGCTTTGCCGTCAGCCTGGGCGGTTCGGAAACGCTTATCACCCACCCCGCCACCACCACCCACTACGCCGTGCCCAAGGCGCAACGCGACGCGGTCGGCATCGACGACGCGACCTTGCGGCTGTCGGTCGGCATCGAGCATGTCGACGACCTGATCGCCGATCTCGGCCAGGCGCTGGACGCCGTCTGACGGTGCGCGACCGCCATGCTCTCGACGGCAAGATTGCGCCCGCCGAGGCGCATTACGGCACCGTCGTCGTCGGCGCCGGCGACGCCGGGATCGCTGCGGCACTGGCGGCGGCCGGGGCCGGCGACACGGTCTTGCTGGTCGATGAAAACCCCGTCCCCGGCGGCCTGATCGGCAGCGACGTGCCGCAGTTCTTCGGCGGCCGCATGACGGCAGCAGTCCAGAACGCCGGCCGCATGGTGGAGCAGGTTTTCGCCAGCAACCCGGCACTTGCTGCAGCCTTTGGCGCGGGGATCGACGTGCGCCTCGGCACCGCCGCCTGGGGGCTGTATGCCAACGGCCCGGCGCTGCAGGCGATGCCGCACGCGCAGCTCGGCCTTGCCGATACGACGCGTGCCTGGATGGTCGGTTTCGACCGGCTCGTGCTGGCGACCGGTGCGCGCGACCTGGTGCTGGGCTTTGCCGGCTGGGACGCGCCGGGGGTGATGGGTGCGCAAGGCCTGCACGCGCTGCTGGTGCGCTATGACGCGCTGGCCAGCCGGCGGGTGCTGATCCTCGGCTCGGGCGGGCTCGCCTGCGAAACCGCGCTGCTGGCACAGGCGCGCGGGCTCGATGTCGCCGGGCTGGTCGAGGTGATGGACACGGTGCAGGCCCCCGCCGAACTGGCGCGCCGCGTCGCGGCCGCCGGCATCCCCGCCTATCTCGGCCACAGCATCGCCGCCACCCGCAGCGGCATCGATGGCATTGCGGCCGCCATCCTGCGCTCCCCCGCCGGCGCCGATGTCGCCATTGCCTGCGATACGATCTGCCTCGCGCTCGGCGCTATTCCCGCCACCGAACTGCTCGAAGCCGCCGGGATTGCTGCCGGCGGCGCCATCACGCTCGCCGGTGATGCCGCGGGACCGGCGCCCGACCTTGCCTATGTCGCCGCCTGGTCGCAGGCGCTCGGCCGCCTGGCGCCGGCCGACACCATCGTCTGCCAGTGCGAGGCCGTCAGCCGCGCCGACGTGCTCGACGTCCGGCCGCCGCACTATCTCGCCCGCCCGCCGGCGCTGGCCGCGCGCACGCTGGCGACGCTTGCCGGCGATGGCCCGGCGCACCCCGACCAGATCAAACGGCTGACGCGCGCCGGCATGGGCGCCTGCCAGGGCCGCCGCTGCCGCACCCAGGTCGCCTGCCTGCTTGCCGAGGCGCAGGGCGTGCCCATCGAACAGGTGCCCGTCGCGACGCTGCGTGCCCCCGTCCGCCCGGTGCCGCTGCACCTGCTCGCCGACTGGCAGGAAACCGCCGCGATGGCCGAAGGCTGGGACGTGTGGTTCGGCATCCCGACCCAATGGACGCCCTATGCCGACATCGGCACCCCGCGCGAGGCCGAAATCGTCGCCAATGGCGGCAACATGCACGTTTGATGGGTGATTTGCCGGCCAGCGCATCCGTGGTCGTCATCGGCGCCGGCGTCACCGGGCTCAGCGCCGGCTGGTGGCTGGCGCAATCGGGAATCGACGTCGTCGTCATCGACAAGGGGATCGTCGGCTGGGAAGCCTCGGGCCGCAACGGCGGTGGTTGCTCGCACTACCAGAGCCCGCTGTTTGCCGAGGAACAGCGGCTGTGGCCGCAGATGGACGAATTGCTCGGCTACCCGACCGAATATGTCCGTGAACGCATCATCATCCAGCGCGACCACGCGCTGCTCGATCACTATCTCGCCGTCGGGCGGATGTGCACGGCGATGGGCTATCGGGTCGATCCGCTCGACAGTGCGCATGCGCAGGCGCTGGTGCCGCTGACCGACGAAAGCTGCCTTGGCGGCATCCACCTGCGCTTTGGCGGCCATGCCAATCCGCAGCGCACGGTGCAGGCCTATGCCTGGGCGCTGCAGGATCTCGGCGGCCGGGTGCTCCAGCACACGCCGGCGCTGGCCATCGAAACCGCCGGCGGCCGCGCCGCTGCGGTCCAGACGCCGCGCGGCCGCATCGCCTGCGACGCGCTGGTCGTCGCCGCCGGGCCACAGGCGGGGCTGCTGCTGGCGCCGCTGGGTATCGATTTCCCGGTGACGGCGGCGCGCGCCGAAATGATCGTCACCGAGCCAGCGCCGCAGATGCCGATCGGCGGGGTCGACGGCAACGGGCTCTATGGCCGCCAGACGCTGCGCGGCAATCTGGTCTTCGGCGGCGGCCCGCACGAATGGATCGCCACCACCGCCACCGGCCCCGCGGCGCGCCCGACCTCGCCGCTGGTCCGCAGCCTCGCCCGCCGCGTCGCCGAGATGTTCCCGCGCGCCGCGCATCTGAATGTCATCCGGTCGTGGGCCGGCATCGTCGAGAACACCCCCGACGGCCGGCCGATCCTCGATCGCTGCGAGAACATCACCATGGCGACCATGTCGGGCGTCGGCTTCGGCCTGTCGCCGGCGAGCGGCCATGCGGTGCGCGACCTTGTCGTCGATGGCGCCTGTTCGTTCGCCGAGATTTCCAAACTGGGCCTGGCGCGCTTTGCCGGCCTGGCACCCGACTGGCGCGAGCAGCGCGGCTGGCAGGCGTGAAATATTCGGCGCTGGCCCTGCTGCGCGGCGCGCTGACCGGACAGCGTCACTGGCAACCGGCGTGGCGCGACCCCGAGCCGAAAAAGTCGTATGACATCATCGTCATCGGCGGTGGCGGCCACGGCCTCGCCACAGCCTATTATCTGGCGAAACACCATGGCCTGCGCAACACCGCCGTCCTCGAAAAGGGCTGGATCGGCGGCGGCAATACCGGGCGCAACACCACCATCGTCCGCTCCAACTATCGCCAGGCGGCGCTGCACAATTTCTTCGAAATGGCGCTGAAGCTGTGGGAGGGGATGAGCGACGAATTGAACTTCAACGTCATGTTCAGCCCGCGCGGCGCCTTGTTCCTCGGCCATTCGGACAGCGACATGCGGCAACTGGCCGAACGCGGCGATGCGCTGGCCTGCGACGGCATCGACGCCGAACTGCTGACCCGCGACCAGGTGCGCAAGCTGGTGCCGCTGCTCGACATGTCGGACGCCGCGCGCTTTCCCATCCACGGCGGCATGATCCAGCGCCGCGGCGGCACCGCGCGGCACGATGCGGTCGCCTGGGGCTATGCCCGCGCCGCCGATAGCCTGGGCGTCGACATCATCCAAAATTGCGAGGTTACCGGGTTCCAGACAACCGGCGGGCGCGTCACCGGGGTCGAAACCACCCGCGGTGCGATCGGTGCCGGCCGCATCGGCATCTGCGTTGCCGGAAACAGCGGGCACGTCGCCGGCCTCGCCGGCATCCGCCTGCCGATCGAGGCGCAAACCTTGCAGGCGTTCGTTACCGAGCCGGTGAAACCGATGATCGACACGGTGATCATGTCGCAATCGCTGCACTGCTATATCAGCCAGTCGGACAAGGGCGGCATCGTCCTTGGCGGCGATCCCGACCAGTTCCCGAGCTATGCCCAGCGCGGGTTGCCGCCGCGGATCGAGAAGACCGCCGCCGAAGCGATCGCGCTGGTGCCGGCGCTGGCACGCCTGCGCATGGTGCGCTGCTGGTCGGGGACGACCGACATGAGCTTTGACGGGTCGCCGATCATTTCGGCACTGCCGTTGGAGGGCCTCTACCTCAACGGCGGCTGGTGCTATGGCGGCTTCAAGGCGACGCCGGGATCGGGGTTGGCCTATGCGCAATTGCTCGCCACCGGGGCGCCGCACCCGCTTGCCGCGGGGTTTTCACTTGATCGCCTGACCAAGGGAAAAACCATCGACGAGGCCGGCGTTGGCCCGATGCCGCAGCACCGTTGACGATGATTTCGCCATGCTGCTGATCCCCTGCCCCCATTGCGGCCCCCGCGCGCAGGTCGAATTCAGCTATGAACGCACCCTCGACGCTGTGGTGACGCTTGCCATGCCGCCCGCCAAGGCCATGGAAACATTGTATTCTCGCGCCAACCCGCGCGGTTGGGATGCAGAATTGTGGCGCCACAGCCATGGCTGCCGGCAATGGCTGGTCGTGCGCCGCCACCGTGTCACCCACGCGATTGCCAGCGTCAGCGATGTTTCCGACGCCAGTGCGGCGCCAGAATGCTGAATTTCCGCTTCGATGGGGTCGCCATGCAGGCCCGGCCCGGCGATACGCTGGCGGCAGCACTGTTGCGCAACAATGTCCGCATCGTCGGCCGCAGCTTCAAATACCACCGCCCGCGCGGAATCATGTCCGCCGGTGTCGAGGAGCCCAATGCCCTGTTGACGGTCGGCACCGGCGGCCGTGCCGAGCCCAACACCCGCGCCACCGATATCTTCGTCTACGAAG
>JBBQKM010000041.1:0-12484 GCA_038326915.1 Sphingomonadales bacterium | reverse complement strand
ATCCGCTGCTGGCAGACCGCCGACAAGATGAAGCAGCAGCGGGGCGGCCTGCCCGGTGATGGCGCAGCCGATAACCTCCGCGCCCGGCGCTATGTCGCCAAATACACGATCAACCCGGCGATCGCGCATGGGCTGTCGGCGCATGTCGGATCGGTGGCGGTGGGGAAACTCGCTGATCTTGTCGTCTGGTCGCCGGCGTTCTTTGCGGTCAAGCCCGACCTCGTCATCAAGGGCGGCAGCATCGCGATGGCGCCGATGGGCGACCCCAACGCCAGTATCCCGACGCCGCAGCCGGTGCATTATCGGCCGATGTGGGGCGGCATGGGGCGATCGGGGACGCTGTCGTCGCTGTTGTTCGTCAGCGCGGCATCGCTCGACGATGGCATGCCGCACGCGCTCGGCCTGTCGCGGCCCTGCGTGGCGGTTACGGGCACGCGCGGCATCGGCAAGGCCGACATGGTGCTCAACGACGCGCTACCCGATATTGCCGTCGATCCGGAGACCTATGAAGTCCGCGCCGATGGCGAATTGCTGACCTGCGAACCGGCGACCGAGCTCGCCTTCGCGCAACGCTATTTCCTGTTCTGATGTTGCGCGCGACCTCTGTTCTGCCCGCCGGGCATTGGGATGTCGCGGTCGATCGCGTCGTCCTCGACCATGCCGCGCGCCACCGCCGGCGGTTTCACTATCATGGCGAGGCCGGGCTGGGGTTCCTGCTCGACCTGCCGCGCGCGCGCGTGCTCGCCGATGGCGATGGCCTGGTGCTCGACGATGGCCGCATCGTCGCGGTGGTCGCGGCTGCCGAGCCGCTGATCGAGGTCACGGCCAGCGATGCTTCGGCGCTGCTCGCCATCGCCTGGCATATCGGCAACCGCCACCTGCCGGCGGAACTGCGCGGGCTTTCGATCCGTCTGCGTGCCGACCATGTCATTGCCGACATGCTGCGCGGGCTGGGCGGTACTGTCACCACCCTTGCTGCGCCGTTCAATCCCGAAACCGGCGCCTATGCCGGCGGCCATGGCGACCATCATCACCACCATGACGACCATCATCATGGCCATCATGAAGGCCACCACCATGATCACTGATCGCGCGCTGTCGGCGCTGCTGGCATGGACCAGCCCCGGCTATCCGGTCGGTGCCTTCAGCTACAGCCACGGCCTGGAAGCCGCGGTCGAGGTCGGCGATGTCCATGACCGCGTGACGCTGGTCGACTATGTCGCGGCGGTTATCGAACGCGGCGGCGGCTGGGTCGATCTCGTCGTCTTTGCCCATGGCTGGCGTGCGGCGCATGACCCGGCGGCGTTCGACGCTCTCAGCGATTTCGCCACCGCCTTTCGCGGCAGTTCGGAAACCGCGCTTGAAAGCCGCCAGATGGGATCGAGCTTCCTGTCGGTCACCCGCAAGGCCTGGCCGCACCCCGGCCTCGATGGCTTTGCCGGCCGCCTTGCCGGCCGCCCGGTCAGCCATGCTGCCGCCGGCGCGCTCGCCTGCGCGCTGCACGGCGTGCCGCTCGGCCCGGCGCTGGTTGCCTGGGGGCATGGCACGGCCGCCAATCTGGTGTCGGCGGGCGTGCGGCTGGTGCCGCTCGGCCAGACCGACGGGCAACTGGCGACGGCGGCGCTGATGCCGGTGGTGGAGGCAGCGGCGACGCGCGCGCAGGTGACCGATCTCGACGACCTCGGTACCGCATCGCCCTTGCTCGAACTTGCGTCGCTGGCGCATGAAACCCAATATACAAGGCTGTTTCGCTCATGACTTCGCAGGGGTTGTTCCGATCATGAGCGAACATGGTCCCGTCCGCATCGGCATCGGCGGCCCCGTCGGCAGCGGCAAGACCGCGCTGACCGATCGGCTCTGCAAGGCGCTGCGCGACCATTATAATGTCGCCGCCATCACCAACGACATCTACACGCGCGAGGATGCGGAGTTCCTGACGCGATCCGGCGCGCTGACCGCCGACCGCATCATGGGTGTTGAAACCGGCGGCTGCCCGCACACCGCGATCCGCGAGGACGCCAGCATCAACCTCGCCGCCGTCGACACTATGAACGCGCGCCACCCGGGCCTCGACATCATTTTCATCGAAAGCGGCGGCGACAATCTCGCGGCGACCTTCAGCCCCGAACTCGCCGATATCACCATCTATGTCATCGACGTGTCGGCCGGCGACAAGATCCCGCGTAAGGGCGGCCCCGGCATCACCCGGTCCGACCTGCTCGTCATCAACAAGATCGATCTGGCGCCGTTGGTCGGTGCCGATCTCGGCATCATGGACCGCGACGCGCGGAAAATGCGCGGGGAGCGCCCGTTCCTGTTCTCCAACCTGAAGGTCAATCACGGGCTCGATGGCGTCATCGCCTTCCTTGTCGGGGCCGCCGGCCTGCCGCCGCGCGCGATCCCGCCGCAGGCGCCGCCCGGATGACCAGCGTGCTTCCCGCCACCGCCGGCCGCCGCCAGTATAACAAATGGGTCGCGGACCCGACGCTGGAGGATTATGCGCTGCGCTTCACGCCCGCCAGCGCGCGGCGCTGGTCGTTGGGGCGCATCGCCACCACGGCATTCGGCGCCGCCAGCTTCCTCGCCTGCGAAGCCATCGGCGCGACGATCACCCTTGCATACGGGTTTTCGAATGCCGTCGCCGCAATTCTCGCGGCGATGCTGCTGCTGTTCCTCATCGGCCTGCCGATCGCCTGGCACGCCGCCCGCGCCGGGCTCGATGTCGACCTCCTCACCCGCGGTGCCGGTTTCGGTTACATCGGCTCGACGATCACCTCGCTGATCTATGCCAGCTTCACCTTCCTGCTGTTCGCGATCGAGGCGAGCATCCTGTCGATGGCGCTGCAATTGCTGCTCGGCATCCCGCTGCCCGTCGCCCATGTCATCGCGTCGCTGATCGTTATCCCCATCGCGCTGTATGGCATGCGGGCCATCACGCGGTTCCAGGCTTGGACGCAGCCGGTGTGGCTGGTGCTGCAACTGCCGCCGATCGCCTATGTGCTCGCTGCCGGCGGGCCCAGCGTTGCCAATTGGCTGGCTTGGCCGGGCCGGCTGGGGGCCGCCGACGGCAGTGTCGACCTGCTGCTGTTCGGGCTGGCGCTATCGACCCTGTTGTCATTGCTGCCGCAGATCGGCGAGCAGGCCGATTATTTGCGCTTTTTGCCCGCGAAGAGCCGCGAAAACAGCGGCCGCTGGTGGGCTGCGCTGCTGCTCGGCGGGCCTGGCTGGGTGGTCATCGGCGGCGCCAAGCTGTTGCTCGGGTCGTATCTGGCGCGGCTGGTCATCGATCATGGCGGCGATGCGTTGCGCGCCGCCAGCCCGCCCGACATGTTCCTCGCGGTGTTCACCGACATGGCCGGATCGCCGGCGCTGGCCATGCTGCTCACCGGCATCCTCGTCGTAACCGCGCAGATGAAGATCAACGTCACCAACGCCTATGCCGGCAGCATCGCCTGGTCGAATTTCTTCTCGCGGCTCAGCCATGCGCATCCCGGCCGCGTCGTCTGGCTGGTGTTCAACGTGCTGCTGGCATTGCTGCTGATGGAAATCGGCATCTTTGCGGTCATCGAGAATATCCTGACGCTGTACGCCAATCTCGCCGCCGGCTGGATCGGCGCGCTGGTGGCCGACCTGGTGATTTCAAAACCGCTCGGCCTGTCGCCGCCGCTGATCGAATTCAAGCGCGCCCGGCTGTACGATATCAACCCGGTCGGTGTCGGCGCCATGCTGCTGTCGATCGTCATCTCCACGGCGGCGCTTGTCGGCATCTTCGGCCCGCTGGCGCATGCCTTCGCGCCATTGCTCGGCCTGTCGGTGGCGTTCGTCGCGGCGCCGGCGATCGCCCTGGTCACCCGCGGCCGCTATTACATCGCCCGCGACGCCGATCTGCCGCCGGGCGCGGGCGATCTCGCCTGCGTGCTGTGCGGCAACCGCTTCGAACGACCCGACATGGCGTTCTGCCCGCTGCACAGCGGCAGCATCTGTTCGCTGTGCTGCACGCTGGAAGCGCGCTGCCACGACATGTGCAAAACGGGCAGCGGTTTCGGCGAGCAGGCAACCGCGCTGCTGCAGCGGCTGCTGCCGGCACCGCTGGCGCGCTATGCCGATACCACGACCGGGCATTTCGTCGGCGTGATGGCGCTGTTCACCGCGATCAGCGCCGCGCTGCTGTTCCTGATCGGCGTCCAATATGCAGCGGTCGCGCCGGCGGCGCGCGAGGTGATCGTCACGACGCTGTGGGTGGTGTTCTTCGCGCTGGCGATCTTGTCGGGCATTGCTGCCTGGCTGCTGGTGCTGGCGCACGACAGCCGGCGCGCGGCAGAGCGCGAGACCGAGCGCAATACAGCCATGCTGATGGACGAAATCGCCGCCCACACCCGCACCGATGCGGCGTTGAAACAGGCCAAGGATGCGGCCGAGGCGGCGAACCTTGCCAAAAGCCGCTATCTCGTCGGCGTTTCCCACGAAATCCGCTCGCCGCTCAACGCCATCTATGGCTATGCCCAGCTGCTCGAGCGTGCCGGCGTCATCGATCCGGAGGAAGCCGGGCGTGTCATCCGACGGTCTTCGGAGCATCTGACCAACATCGTCGATGGCCTGCTCGACATCAGCCGCATCGAAAGCGGGGTGCTCAAGCTCAGCCGCGATATCGTGCCGCTGCCGGCGCTGCTGGAACAGATTGCCGACATGTTCCGCGTCCAGGCGCAGGAAAAGGGCATCGCTTTCCGCTATGATCCGCCGTCGAACCTGCCGGCGTTCGTGCGCACCGACGAGAAACGCCTGCGCCAGATCCTGATCAACCTGCTGTCGAATGCGGTGAAATATACGGCCGAAGGCGAGGCGGCGCTGACCGTGCGCTATCGCGGCCTGGTGGCCGAATTCGAGGTTTCGGATACAGGCGTCGGCATTCCGCGCCGCGATCTCGAACGTATCTTCGAACCGTTCGAACGCGGCAGCGCCGAAAACACCAATGGTGAGCCGGGCACTGGCCTCGGCCTTGCCATCACCCGGGTGCTGGCGCAGGTGATGGGCGGCGAGGTCGCGGTGCGCAGCACGCCGGGGCAGGGCAGCAATTTCACCCTGCGGCTGATGCTCGCCGAGCCGGGCGAGGCGCCGCCGGCGACAGCGCGGCTGCGGCCGGTCTCGGGCTATGCCGGCGGCCGCAAGACCATCCTCGTCATCGATGACGATCCGGCGCAGCTGGCGGTGCTCCAGGGGCTGCTGCGGCCGCTGGGGTTTACCGTCTATGCCGCGTCGAACGGTGTTGCGGGGCTCGATCTCGCCGCGCGCTGCCAGCCCGACCTTGTGCTGCTCGACATCCAGATGCCGGGGATGACCGGCTGGACGGTAGCCCAGAAGCTGCGCGCCCAGTTCGGGGAGCGCTTGAAGATCGTCATGGTGTCGGCCAACGCCCATGAATTCGCCGCCGGCGGCGACGGCAATGCCGATCATGACGGCTTCGTGCTCAAACCCGTCGAGTTGGAGACCTTGCTCGATGTGATGGCGACGCGGCTGGGGCTGGCATGGGACTCATCGGCGCCCGCCGCGCCGCCGCTGCCGCCCCCGGCGGTGGTGCTGCACGGCGCCGGTGGCCAGATTGCCGAACTGCGCCGGCTCGGCCAATTGGGCCATGTCCGCGGTATCGAAACCGAACTGGCGGCATTGGAACGCGATTTCCCCGACAGCCAGGCCTTGGTCGCGCAGCTACGCGACAAAGTACGGGCATTTGATCTGAAGGCGTATCTGAAATTGCTCGAAACCCATGGCTGACATCACCATCCTCGTCGTCGACGACACGCCGGAAAGCCTGCGTTTCGTCACCGCCACGCTCGAAAAGGCCGGCATGACCGTGCTGATTGCCGGCGATGGCGCTGCGGCGCTGCAATCGCTTGAACTCGCCCAGGACCATAATCTGCCCGATCTCGTCATCATGGATGCGATGATGCCGGTGATGGACGGGTTCGAAACGACGCGGCGGATCAAGGCCGACCCGCGTTTTGCCCGGCTGCCGGTGATTTTCATGACCGGATTGACCGAAACCGAGCATGTCGTGCGCGGTTTGCAGGCCGGCGGCGTTGATTATGTGACCAAGCCGATTGTCGTCGAGGAACTGCTGGCGCGCATCCGCGTGCATCTCGGCAACGCCCGGGTGTCGTCGGGCAGCCAGGCGGCGCTCGATGAAAGTGGCCGGCCGCTGCTGGCGGTCGACGGCAACGGGCGCACATTGTGGACGACGCCGCGCGGCACCGAGCTGCTGGCGCGGCTGTTTCCCCCCGGCGGCGCGCTGCCGCCGGCGCTGGCGGCGGCACTGGCGCGGCAGATCGGCAATGATGGCCAGGCGGTGGTGCGCCATGATCTCGAAGACGGCCGGCTGGAACTCACCCTGCTGACCCGCAGCGGCAGCGACGAATGGCTGTTTCGCCTCGGCGAAATCCGCGAAGGCGCCGAAGAACGCCTGCTCGCCGCCCGCCACGGCCTCGCGCTCGGTGAGGCCGAAGTGCTGCTGTGGATCAGCCGCGGCAAGGCCAACCGCGAAATCAGCGAGATATTGGGGATTTCACCGCGGACGGTGAACAAGCATCTCGAGCAGGTGTTCGAAAAAATGGGCATCGAGAACCGCGCTTCGGCGGCGGCGGCGGCGGTGAAAACGCTGACGCAATAGCCACGGTCGGTAGTCTTACGGATAGGGCGGCGCCGGTGCGCCGCGCTAGGGACCGTGCAGCGAATTCGCCAGGCCCGCGCCCGCCGCGCTGCGATCGCCGCAAAGGAACCTATTATGATCGACGAGCATCGCACCCTGACCAAGGCCAGCACGCCAATCGCCGATGCTGCCCCCTGGACCTGCCGCCTGACGACACGCAGCGGTTTTGCTTTTCATGTCCGCCCAGCCGCCGCCGATGATGAGGCGGCGTTGGCCGAATTTTTCGCGCATGTGACGCCCGACGAACTGCGCTTTCGTTTCCTGACCGCGTGCCGGGAGGTTGGCCATGACCGGCTCGTGGCGATGACCGACATCGACCACGACAAGACCGAAAACTTCCTCGCCGTGCTGACCGACGGCACGGTGATCGCATCGGGCCTGCTTGCCGCCGATGGCGCCGGCGAACGCGCCGAGGTCGCGATCTCGATTCATGCCGGCTACAAGGATCGCGGCGTCAGCTGGACGCTGCTCGATCACATCGCCCATTATGCCGCGGCGCGCGGCATCAAGGTGATCGAATCGATCGAATCGCGCGAAAACCGCGCCGCCATTGCGCTCGAAACGGAAATGGGTTTCGTGTCCGAGGCGATCGAAGGCGATCCGACCTTGGTGCGCGTCAGCCGCCGCCTCTAGATGCGGACCAGATGCGCGACATCGGCGGCGCTTTCGCTGGCGGTGTCGCCCTGGCGGATGATGCGCCCGCCATCCATCACCGCATAGCGATCGGCGAAGCTCCAGGCGAAATCGAGATACTGTTCGATCAGCACGATGGTCAGCCCCATTTCGGCGCGAACCTTGAGCAGCGCCGCCTCGATCATCTGGACGACATTGGGCTGCACGCCTTCGGTCGGCTCGTCTAGCAGCAGCAGCCGCGGCGCGCCCGCCAGCGCGCGGCCGATGGCGAGCTGCTGCTGTTCGCCGCCCGATAGCAGGCCGCCCTTGCGCTGGCGGATCGTCGCCAGCTTGGGGAACAGGTCGTAGATCATGTCGGGCACGCCGCCGGTGCCGCGGCTGCCGCGCGCCATCAGCCCGGTTTCGAGGTTTTCGGCGACGGTCAGCTGCGGAAAGATATGCCGGCCCTGCGGCACATAGCCGATGCCGGCGCGGGCGCGCCGCTGCGGCGGCAGGCGGCCGATGTCCTGCCCGTCGAGATGGATGGCGCCGGCATCGAGCGGCTGGATGCCCATTATGGTGCGCAGCAAGGTCGTCTTGCCGACCCCGTTGCGACCGATGAGCGCGGTGACGCTGCCGGGGCCAAGCTGCAGCTCGATATCCCACAGCACGCGCGCCGCGCCATAGCCGGCGGCAACGCCCGACAGGTCGAGCAGGGGGGTCATCACCCCAACTCCACGTCGGCGCAAGGGAACATCACGCCGCGCGCCCCAGATAGACTTCTGCGACGCGCGCATCGCTGCGCACTTCGGCGACGCTGCCCTGCATCAGGAACTGGCCCTGGTGCATCACCGTCACCCGCGCCGCCAGTTGCTCGACAAAGCTCATGTCGTGATCGATGACGATGATGCTGTGATCGCCGGCGAGCCCGCGGATCAGATCGGCGGTGCGGCTGGTTTCGGCGGGCCCCATGCCGGCGGTCGGTTCGTCGAGCAGCAGCAGTTCGGCGTCGGTGGCGACGACCATGCCGATTTCGAGCCATTGCTTCTCGCCATGCGCCAGCGTGCCGGCAATCGCGGCGCGGCGATCGCCCAGCCCGATGCGATCGAGGATTTCGGCAACGCGGGTGCGTTCCGAAGCGGGCTGGCCGAAGCCGAACGACGCCCACAGCCGCTTCGATTTCGCCGCGGCGATGGCGAGATTGTCGGCAACGGTGAGCGTCGGCAGCACGCCGGGCGCCTGGAATTTCCGACAAATGCCCAGTTGCGCGATACGGTGCACCGGCAGGCGCGAAATATCCTGGCCACGGAACAGCACGCGGCCATCGGATGGCCGCACCCGGCCGATGATCGTGTCGCACAATGTCGATTTGCCGGCGCCATTGGGGCCGATGACGACGCGCAACTCGCCCTTGTCGAGCGTCAGCGAAAAGCCGTCGAGCGCCAGAAAGCCATCAAAGTCGACGGTGACGCCATCGACCGCGAGGAGCAGGTCGCCGACCGCGGTCATCGGGCCTTCCGAAGCCCTGCCAGCCCGCCGGGCAGCGTGGTCACGACGAGGATGAACAGCGCGCCGAGTGCATAGGGCCAAAGCTCGGGAAAGGCGCTGCTGACCTTGTCGCGGGCGAAATTGACCGCAACGGTGCCCAGAATCGCGCCGGCGAGGCTGAGCCGGCCACCGATCGCCACCCAGATCACCATCTCGATCGACGGCACGACCCCGACCATTGCCGGTGAAATCACCCCGGCGTGGAGGGTGAACAGCGCCCCGGCCGCGCCGGCGAGTGCGCCTGCCACGGCGAAGGCGACGATCTTGTAGGCGGCGGCATCATGGCCGAGGAAGCGGACCCGGTTTTCACCGTCGCGCACCGCGCGCAGCATGGTGCCGAAGCGCGAGGCGAGCAGCAGTGTCACCAATGCCCAGCCGGCGGCAAGGCAAGCCAGGGTGAGCCAGTACAGCCAGCGCCCGGCGCCCGGATCGTTCAAATCCGCGCCCAGCAGCGTCTGGAAATCGGTCAGGCCATTGAAGCCGCCGGTCAGGTCCTGCTGGCTGACCAGCAGGGTCGCAAAGGCCAGCGCCAACGCCTGGGTGATCAGCGAAAAATAGGTGCCGCTGACCCGGCGCGCGAACACCGACCAGGCGAACAGCGCGGCGACCAGCGCGGGGACGGCGACGACGGCGGCAATGGCGACAGCAGGGTGGGCGAACGGCGCCCACCACCAGGGCAGCGTCTCGACCCCGCTCAGCATCATGAATTCCGGCACCTCGCCAGGCGCCAGCCCGTCGAGCTTCATGTGCATGGCGAGCGCATAGCCGCCGAGCCCGAAGAAAACGCCCTGGCCGAGGCTGAGGATGCCGCCATGCCCCCAGGTCAGCACCAGGCCGAGGGCAAGAAGTGCGAGCGCGAGGAAGCGCGCAAGGAGGTTGAGGTCATAGGCCGACAGCAGCCACGGCGCGGCGGCGGCGAGCGCCAGCAGCAGCACGGCGATGCCGAACTGGCGCGCAAGACCGGGCGCTGCGTCAGGCATCTAGCGACCGCGAGCGGCTGGCGACGACGCCTTCGGGACGGACCTGGATGAACAGGATGACGAACAGCAGCAGGATGACCTGCGAAAGGCTGACATCGACGGCGAGCTGTGACAGCGCGACGACCAGCCCGAGGATCAGCGCCGCCGCCACCGTGCCGGTGATCGAGCCGAGCCCGCCCATGACGACGACAAGGAACGCCGGCACGATATAGCTTTGCCCGACCGTCGGCGTCACCGGGCCGAGCAGCGCCAGCACGACCCCGGCGAGGCCGGCGATGCCGGTGCCGAGCGAGAACACGATCAGATCGATGCGGCGCACGTCGATGCCGGTGGCGGCGGCCATCATCCGGTCCTGGTTCACCGCGCGCACCAGCAGGCCGATGCGCGTGCGGGCCAGCAGCAGCGCCAGCGCAGCCAGCACCAGCGCCGCAACGCCGAGGATGAACAGCCGCGCATAGGGCAACGACGCGCCGCCGACCGCCACCGCACCGTCGAGCCACGCCGGCGCGGTCACCTCGACACCGATGGCGCCGAACAGGCTGCGCGCGCCCTGTTGCAGAATGAGGCTGACCCCCCAGGTGGCGAGCAATGTATCGAGCGGCCGCGCCGCCAGCCGTGAAATAAGCGCCGTGTGGAGGAAGGCGCCGAACAGCGCGGCGCCGATGAACGCCACCGGCAGCGCGGCGATGATGCCCAGGGGACCGGGGACGACCTGCAGCGTCAGATAGGCCAGATAGCCGCCGAGCATCAGCATCTCGCCATGCGCCATGTTGATGACGCGCATCAGGCCGAAGCTGAGCGCCAGGCCCAGCGCCGCGAGCAGATAAAGCGAGCCGACCGAGACGCCGTTGAAGATCTGGCCGAGAAGGAGGGCGGGGTCCACCCGCTCAGGCCGGTTTGCAGGTCTTCCCCGGGAACGCCAGCGGGTCATAGGGCTCGGGATTGATCAGGCCGGGCGATTGCGAGACGATCTTGAACTGGCCGTCGGGCTGCAACTGGCCGACATAGGCGCGCTGGATCAGGCTCTGGTTGGGCGCCAGCTTCACCGGCCCCATCGGCGACGGAATGGCGGCGAGCGTCACCGCCGCCTTGCGGACTTTCCCCGGATCGAAGCTGCCGGCCTTTTCGACCGCTGCCTTCCACAAATAGACATCGACATAGCCGTGCACCATCGGATCGGTGATCGCCGCCTTGGCGCCATATTTCTTTTTGTAGGCGGCAACGAAGGCCTTGTTCTCGGGGCTCGGCAGGCTCTGGAAATAATTCCACACCGCATAGCTGCCGTTGACCAGCGCCGGGCCCATCGCCTGCGCCTCCTGTTCGGCGATGCTGAAGCTCATAACCGGCAGCTTGGCAGAGGTCAGGCCGGCGGCCGCCATCTGCTTGAAAAAGGCGACATTGCTGTCACCGTTGAGCGTCGAGAAGATGATGTCGGGTTTGGCGGCGCGCACCTTGGCGATGACCGCGCTGAAATCGGTGCCGCCGAGCGGCACATAATCCTCGCCGGCCACCGCCATCTTGCCGGCCGCGATGCGCTTTTTGAGGATCAGGTTGGCGGTGCGCGGGAACACATAGTCGGACCCGATCAGGAAATATTTCTTGTACCCCTTGGCCGTCGCCCAGCTCAGCGCGGGCACGATCTGCTGGTTGGGCTGGGCGCCGGTGTAGATGATGTTGGGCGAACATTCATTGCCCTCGAACTGCACCGGGTACCACAACAGGCTGGTATTGCGCTGGAATACCGGCAGCATCGCCTTGCGGCTGGCCGATGTCCAGCCGCCGAATACGGTGACGACGCCACCCTGCTGGATCAGCTTGCCGGCCTTTTGGGCAAAGGTCGCCGGGTCCGATGCGCCATCCTCGACAACTGCCTCGATCTGGCGCCCGAGCACGCCGCCTTTCGCATTGATCTCGGCGATGGCGAGCAGCTCGGCGTTCTTCACGGTGACTTCGCTGATCGCCATCGTGCCGGTCAATGACTGGAGCACGCCGACCTTTACCGGCGGCCCGGCGGCAAGCGCCGGCGCTGTTGCGACAAGGCCGGTCAGCAGCAGAAAACGGGCGCGGAGTGCCATGGCGACGTACCTTGAAAATACTCTGTTTCGATGATTTGAGACCGGCGCGCCGCAGCCGCGATGCGTTATTTGACGTAGGTCTTGCGTGTCTTGGCGAGGTGTATTCAACTGGCCGCCGGAGGGGACATGTAATGGCATCGAACAGGCTCCGCAGGGCCATGGCAACACTGGGGCTGGTCGCCGCGTCGTCGGCGGCGCTGGTGCTCGCCGATGCGCCGGCGACGGTGCCCGACTGGCTGGCGCCCAAGATCGCAGGCTTGTCGAAGGCGAAGCGCGATTTCCTGATGTCCGATGGCACCGGCAGCTTTGCGGCGCGCAAGGAGTTGCTGTTCCAGCGCTTCGAAACCAAGACGCCGGCCGAGATCGAGGCCTATATCGACGGCATGATGGCGGTCGTCGAGGATCGCAAATTCCACCCCGGCGTCGACGCGCCGAACATCCCGCTCGATACCAGCGATTCCGGCTTCAACGCCTGGCGGACCCTACGTCCGGCGTCGCTCGACACGCCGCGCACCGCGGGGCCGATCAACCTCAACCGCTACATGAGCGCCGGGCCGAAACAGGGCATC
>JBBQKM010000040.1:0-12785 GCA_038326915.1 Sphingomonadales bacterium | reverse complement strand
ATAGGTTGAACTGTCATCCCGGCGAAGGCCGGGACCCATAAACCACCGGCTTCGCCACCCACGCACCGCCCATGGGCATGACAAAACAGCGCAGATTGCGCTCCCCCCGCCGCCCGCTACAGTCCCCACTTCGCCACCGGGGGCCCGCTTGACGACCATCACCGACGCCAACGCACCACCAGCTCATGCCCCAGACCTGCTGGGCCAGCCGCGCGGCCTCGCCTGGCTAGCGGGCACCCAGTTCTGGGAGGCGTTTTCGCTCTACGGCATGCAGGCGCTGCTGACGCTGTACATGGTCGGGCAGCTGTTCCTGCCCGGCCATGTCGAGAATGTCATAGGCCTCGCCGCCACCCGCAGCGCCATCGAATCGGTCACCGGCCCGATGTCGACGCAGGGTTTTGCCGTGCAATTGTTCGGACTCTGGGCCGGGCTGGTGCGCTTTACCCCGGTGTTCGGCGGGCTGATCGGCGATCGCTGGCTCGGCCGGCGGCGCACGATCATGCTCGGCTGCGTGCTGATGACGCTCGGCCACTTCTGCATGGCCTTCGATGGCAGCTTCCTGCTCGCGCTGTTCCTGCTCATGCTCGGCACCGGCTGCGCCAATTCCAACCTGTTTTCGCAGGTCGGCGCCATCTATCCGCCCGGCGACCGCCGCCGTGACGATGGCCTGCAGCTCTATTATTTCGCGCTCAACTGCGGTGCGTTCGTGGCGCCGATCGTCTGCGGCTGGATGGGGGAGGCGCTCGGCTGGCACCAGGCCTTTGCGCTGGCGGGGTTCGGCATGCTCGCCGGGCTGGTCGTCTATGCGTACGGCAGCCGCCACCTGCCCCCCGATCCGCCGCGCGCGGTCGTTGCCGAACGGTCCAGATTGCGCCCGCAGGACTGGAGCGCGGTGCGGTTGCTGCTGCTGCTGATGCTCGTCCAGGCTGCCTTCTGGATCGCCCAGTCGCAGGTCTGGAACGTCTATAACCTGTGGGTGCGCGACCATGTCGACCTCGCCATCGCTGGCTGGAGCATGCCGATCCCCTGGCTGCAGGCGCTCGATGCCATCGCGCCGGGCATATTGCTGCCGCCGACCCTGTGGCTGTGGCGCCGCCAGGCCCGCCGCGGCGCCGAACCCGATGCCATTACCAAGATGGCGATCGGCTGTTTGATCTTCGGCTGCGGCATGGCGTGGCTGGCGCTGGCCGGCTGGGTGTTCGGTACGGGCCGCGTGCCGCTGCTCTGGGCGGTGGGTTTTCACATGCTGTCGAACTGGGGCTGGGTGTTTTTCACGCCGATCGCGGTCGGATTATACGCCCGCGCCGCGCCGAAATCATTGAATGCCATGATGATCGGGGTCAATTCGATGGCGGTGTTCGTCGGCTCCACGATCAGCGGCCGGATCGGCGGGCTTTACGAGATCTGGGATTCGGGGCGGTTCTGGCTGCTCCACGCCGGTATCATCGCGGGCGGCGCGCTGCTGCTGCTGGCGTTGCGCCCGGCGATCCGGCGGTTGCTGGTGCGCGCCGACGCCGAAGCTATGGCAGGGGAATGAATTCGGTCTCGCCGGGCACGGTCGGGAACCGCCCGGCCTGCCAATCGGCCTTGGCCTGCGCGATACGATCGGGCGAATGGCTGACGAAATTCCATTCGATATGGCGCGGTTCGGGCATGGCAGCGCCCCCCAGGATCATCGCGTGGAGGTCGCTGTCGGCGATCAGCGTCGCCGCGCCGCCCAACACCGCCAGCGTGCCGCGTTCCAGATCGTCATCGCCGATCCGGCCTTCGCCCGCCACCGGATAGACGCCGCATTCGCCCCAATCGGCGATATCGAGCCGCGCGCCACGTTCCAGCCGCACATCGACATAGACGATCGGGTGCGGAAACTGCACCGGCGAGGTGACGCCATAGGCCGTGCCGGCAATCACCGTCAGCCGCGCACCCGGGGTGACGACCACCGGCAGCGTCGCGGCGGGGTGGTGGACGAAGGCCGGCGCATCCTCCTCATGCGCCACCGGCAGCGCCACCCACGACTGGATGCCGTGCATATGGTGGCCGGCGGCGCGCAGGGCGTCGGGGGACCGCTCGCTATGGGCGATGCCGTGCCCCGCCGTCATCCAGTTGACCGCGCCCGGCAGGATGTCGATGACGGTGCCCAGGCTGTCGCGATGCGTCAGGCCACCGTCGAACAGATAGGTGACGGTGGCGAGCCCGATATGCGGGTGCGGCCGCACGTCGATGCCCTGCCCCGCGGCAAAGTCCGCCGGGCCCATTTCATCGAAGAACACGAACGGCCCCAGGCTGCGCCGCTGCGGCGCCGGCAGCACCCGCGACACCGAAAAGCCGCCGAGATCGCGGGCCCGTCCGGCGATGGATTCGATGATCGACATGGGGCTTGCTCCTCTGCCGGCGACTATACGCTGCCCCGCGCCGCCGCATAACCCGCAAGGGCGTCACGATAGGCCGGCGTGCCGCGCCGATTGGCCTCCTCCTCCGGCACGCCGCGCACCGCCGCCAGCAGGTCGGGCACCAGCGCGGCGGGAAGATTGCGCAGCGGTTCGACATAGATGCCGATGGTGAACACCGCCGCGCCGCTGCCCGGCAACCGCCGCAACGCCTGGCGTTCGACCCGCACGAACAGCGTGTCACCGGCATTTTCGGCCGTCACATGGCCGAAGCGATCGCGCGCGGGGATGCCGGGCAGGTAGCGGAGGGCATCGGTTTCGAGCACATTCCAGTTGCTGCGCACCAGCAGCCGCCCGGGTTGCAGGGTGGCGAACACATGGTCGACCCCTTGCGCCAGCCGCGCCGCATAGGTCGGGATCGGCGCATGGATGTGCGGCAACGGGTGGCCGATCTTCGCCGGCAGGTCCCAATCGGTCGGAAACGCGATGGCGGCGGCCACCAGCCGGTGCGTCGGCCCATCGGGCAGCAGGATGGCGATATCCTCATAGGTCGCCAGCGCCGCCGCGCGCAGCGTCGGCGCCGTGCCGAGCAGCGCCGCCAGCTCGGCAATCGCCGGGTTCGCCTCGGGCAGCACAATCAGGCTGGCCGGTTCGGCATCGAAAATCGGCAGCTTGGCCGCCGCCCGCGCCGCCAGGCCGGCGCCCGTATCGCGCCAATCCGCATCGGCAAGCGCACCAAGCCCCAGCCGCAACGCGCCGCGACCGCCGCGAAACGGCGCCAGTTCGGCAACCGAAAACCCCGTCGTCACCGCAGCAAAAGTCCACCGGCAGCATCGGCGAGAGCCAGCAATTCGGCACGATCCGCCCCGGCGCGGGCCCGGACGGCGATGCTGTGCAGCATGGCAGCGATCAACGCGGCACGGCCGGCGCAGTCGAATCCGGCAGGCAGGTCGCCATCGGCGACGCCTCGCGCCAGCCGTGCGGCGATGACGGCATCGAGCGTCGCCAGCGTCGCCGCCAAAGCGGCACGGGTATCGGCGTTGCCCATGGATTCGGCCGCGGCCGTGCAGACCGCCAGGCAGCCGCGCGTGCCGCTGCCGCCCTCGGTGTAGAAATCGACGCCGGCGCGCAGCATGGCCCGAACCGCCGCAGCGGTATCCGCCACGCTCGCCAGCACCGCCCCCAGCTGCGCCTCGGCATCGCGGCGATACTGGTCGAGCACGGCGAGGTACATCGCCTGTTTGTCGCCGAACCCCGCATAAAGGCTGGGGCGCTTCATGCCCGTCGCCGCTGCCAGGTCGTCGAGCGACGTCGCCGCAAAACCCTTGTTCCAGAAGGTCGCGGTCAGCGCCGCCAGCGCGGTTTCGCGCTGGTAGGCGGGCGGGCGGCCCCGGCGGCGCGGGGCTTCGTTCAAATTTGTATTGCTTCGCATAGAATCATTGCTCGACCCAATTTCATGCATTACGGTACAGATATCACAACGGAGAGCCGCCATGATCCTGTATTTCGCCCCGCTCGCCTGTTCGATGGCCAGTCGCATTGCGCTGTACGAGGCCGGGCTGCCGGCGGAATTCCACGAGGTTGTGCTGTCGACGAAGACGCTGAAGGCCGGCGGCGACTATTGGGCGGTCAACCCCAAGGGCCAGGTGCCGGCACTGGCGCTCGATGACGGCCGCATCGTCACCGAAGGGCCTGCCGTGCTGCAGACGATCGCCGACCTGGCGCCCGATGCGGGCCTTGCGCCGCCGGCCGGCACGCCGGGGCGCACCGAACTGCAGAGCTGGCTCAACATGATCGCGTCGGAACTCCACGCCGGCGGTGTTTATCCGCAGATGCACCCCGCCGCGCCGCCCGAAGCGCGCGCCTTTGCCCGGATGCGGATCGAGGCCGTCTATGACCGGCTGGAGAAACATCTGGCCGGCCGGGACTTCCTGATGGACAGTTTCAGCGTCGCCGATGCCTATCTGGTGACAGCGCTGGGCTGGACCGAACCGGTCGGCATGGACCTTGGCAACTGGCCGGCGCTCGCTGCCTATCGCGCCCGCCTGCGCGCCCGCCCGGCGGTGGCCCGCGCGCTCGGCGAGGAACTGGCCTTGCGCGCCGCCGCATAGGGCTTGAGCTAGGCTCTGAATTCGGTTGGCTTGCCGGCCGCGGGCGCGCAGCGCATCGTCCCTCGACACCTTCGGGGAGACACTGTGATGCAAGACCTGGCCGGCAAGACCGCTTTTGTGACCGGCGCCGCGTCGGGCATCGGGCTCGGCATCGCGACGGCGCTGGCCCAGGCCGGCGTCAAGGTGATGATGGCCGATATCGAGGTCGACGCGCTGAATACCGCCGTTGCGGCGCTGCAGGCGACCAACGCCGATGTGGCCGGCGTCCGCGCCGATGTCTCGCTCAAGGCCGAATTGCAGGCTGCGGCGGATGCGACCATCGCGCGCTATGGCAAGGTCCATATCCTCGTCAACAATGCCGGTGTCGGCGGCGGCGGCGGCTATGGCGAATGGACCGATGCCAGCTGGGACTGGACGATCGGCGTCAATCTGATGTCGGTGATCTGGGGCATCGAAATCTTCGGGCCGCTGCTTGAATCGCACGGCGAGGGCGGCCAGATCGTCTCCACCGCCTCGATGGCCGGGCTGATCGCCGCGGTGGCGCCGGCGTACAATGTCACCAAATATGGCGTCGTCGCGCTGTCGGAAGGACTGCGCCCGGCGCTCGCACTGCGCGGTATCGGCGTATCGGTGCTGTGCCCGGGCTTCATCCGCACCCGCATCATGGATTCGGCGCGCAACGTCCCCGGCCGCCTGGCCAGCGCGCTTGAGAACATGACGATGGAAGCCGGCGATTCGGACTTCGCCAAAATGGCCAGCGAAGCCATCGCCCACGGCATCGACCCGCTGTATGTCGGCGAACTGGTCCGCGAAGGCATCGAGAACGACTGGCCCTATATCTTCACCGACCTGGCGTTCGAACCGGCGGTCGACGCGCGCTTTGCCGCGATCAAGGCCGGCATGGACCTGATCCGCGGGCGCGAACCACGGCACTGATGCGTCGCCGCGACCAATCCGCCGCATGGACTCGGACACCGCCGTCGCTAGTTTCGCGGCCATGGACAGTGCCGGCCCGATCATCGTGTTCGATGCCGAATGCGTGCTGTGCTCGGCGAACGCCCAGTTCATCCTGACGCACGACCGGCGGCGGCATTTCCGGCTGGCGGCCATGCAGGGCGCGGTCGGGAGCGCCATCTATCGCCGCCATGGCATTGATCCGGCCGATCCCGATACGATGGTCGTCGCGGTCGGTGATCGCGTGCTGCGCAACAGCGATGCGGTCATCGCCATCTGGGCCGGGCTCGGCTGGCCGTGGCGCGCGCTGGCGGCGCTGCGCCTGGTGCCGCGGCCGCTGCGTGACGCCGGTTATCGCGCCGTGGCGCGCAATCGCTATCGCTGGTTCGGCAAGCGCGACACCTGCTGGCTGCCGGCGCCCGAATTCGCCGACCGGCTGGTGTGATGGCGACGGCCTTTGATCCCCATCCCGACCGGGCGCCGTTGTTTGCCCGCATCATGGGGACGCGTTTCGCGCTGTTGCCGCCGACCGTCCAGCACCTGCATTCGGGCGATGGCACCACCGCCGCGACCGGCGCGGCAGAGGTGGTGCGCGGCCGCAACCCGCTGGCGCGGCTGGTGGCGCGGCTGTTCGGCTTTCCGCCCACGGGTGCGCACCGTCTGACCGTGACGTTCGCCGCCGATGCCGATAGCGAGCGCTGGACCCGCGATTTCGGTGGCCATTGCTTCACCAGCCACCTGTCGCAGGCGGGGAACAGCCTCGTCGAACGCTTCGGCCCCTACCGCTTCCGCTTCGATCTGGTCAGCGACGACGGCGGCCTGGCGATGCGGATGACCGGCTGGTCACTGGCGCACATGGCGCTGCCGATGCGCCTGGCGCCGCGCAGCCTGGCGCGCGAATGGCAGCACGATGGCACCTTCCACTTCGCCGTCGCGCTGGCGCTGCCGATGATCGGCGATGTCGTGCGCTATACGGGGTGGTTGCGCCCCGAATAGCTGGTTGTGCGGGCGCTCAGGCGCTATGGCGGCAGCCGCACGTCAAAAGGCCTCCCGCGCGTGGAACCGACCGCCATCCAAGTCGCTGCCCTGTATGCCTTCACGGCGTTCCCCGATTGCGCCGCGCTGCGGGCGCCGCTGGTGGCATTGTGCGCCCGCCTCGGGGTGCGCGGCACGCTGTTGCTGGCCCCCGAAGGCATCAACGGCACCATCGCCGGCAGCGCGGCTGCGATCGACGCGGTGCTGGCGCATATCCGCACCCTGCCCGGCTGCGCCGCCCCCGAAATCAAGCTGTCGCACGCCGCCACCATGCCGTTCCACCGCATGAAGGTGCGCATCAAGGCCGAAATCGTCACCATGGGCGCCCCTAATCTCGATCCCGCCAGCGCTGGCACCCGGGTCGCGCCGGCCGACTGGAACGCGCTGATCGACACGCCCGGCACCATCGTCATCGACACCCGCAATGATTACGAGGTCGCGGTCGGCAGCTTTGCCGGCGCAATCAACCCGCAGACGGCGAGTTTCCGCGATTTTCCGGCCTGGTTTCGCGCCAACCGCGAAACGCTGTTCGCCGGCCATGATCGGCCGCGTATCGCGATGTTCTGCACAGGTGGCATCCGCTGCGAGAAATCGACGGCGTTCCTCAAGTCCGAAGGCGTGGAGGCGGTGTTTCACCTCGCCGGCGGCATCCTCAAATATCTCGAAACCGTGCCGGCCGAAGCCAGCCGCTGGCAGGGTGAATGCTTCGTTTTCGATGAACGCGTCAGCCTGGGCCATGGCCTCGTCCCCGGCACCCATGCGCTGTGCCGCGGCTGCCGCCGGCCGATCAGCCCCGCCGACCGCGAATCGCCGCTTTATGTCGAAGGCGTCGCCTGCCCCGCGTGCAGTTCCAGCCGCGACGACGCCAGCCGCGCCGGGGCTGCCGAGCGGCACCGCCAGGCGATGCTCGCCGCAGCGCGCGGCGAGGTGCATATCGGGCGGGTGGCGGCGCGCGACGACGATGGCTGACCTGCCGCTGCTCTACAGCTTTCGCCGCTGCCCCTATGCGATGCGCGCGCGAATGGCATTGCTGGTCGCCACGACACCGGTGACGATTCACGAGATCAAGCTGTCCGACAAGCCTGCGGCCATGGTCGCCGCATCGGCCAAGGCGACGGTGCCGGTGCTGGTGCTGCCCGATGGCAGGGTGCTCGACGAAAGCCTCGACATCATGGCCTGGGCGCTGGCGCACTCGGATCCGCTAGGCTGGCTGGCGCACAGCGATGCAACGCTGGTCGCCGCCAACGATGGCGCCTTCAAGCACCATCTCGACCGCTACAAATACGCCGATCGCCATGCCAGCGATCGCGATCACCACCGCGCCGCGGGCCTTACGATGCTCGCGGCGCTGGAGGAACGGCTCGCCGCCGGACATCTCTGCGGCGCAGCGCCGGGCTTCGCCGACATTGCGATCATGCCCTTCGTCCGCCAGTTCGCCGCGACCGATCGCGACTGGTTTGCCGTCCAACCGCTGCCGCGGCTCCAGGCCTGGCTGGCGCGACTGGAGGGCTCGACGCTTTTTGCCGCCGCCATGATGCGCTATCCGGTCGGGATGCCGCAGCCGCTGCTTGGCTGGCGCGGCTGATCCTATTCCGCCGCGAGCGTCTCGCCCATCGGCGGCAAATTGTGCCCGAGCAGCCGCAGCAGCTCGGCGGCGCTTTCGACAATGTTGGTGCCGGGGCCAAAGATCGCCGCAGTGCCGATTTCGCGCAGGAAATCATAATCCTGCGCCGGGATGACGCCGCCGGCGATAACGCGGATATCGCCGCGATTGGCTTGCCTGAGCGCATCGATCAGTTCGGGCACCAACGTCTTGTGGCCGGCGGCGAGGCTGCTGGCGGCGACGATGTCGACATCGAGTTTGAGCGCCAGGTCGCGCGCCTCCTGCGCGGTCTGGAACAGCGGGCCGACCGTCGCCTCGAAGCCCAGATCGGCAAGCGCCGTGCCCACCACCTTGGCGCCGCGGTCATGGCCATCCTGGCCCATCTTGACGATCAGCACGCGCGGCTTGCGACCCTTGCGGCGCTCGAAGGCGTCGACACCCTCGGCGACGCGGGCATAGGCCGGATCGGCCTTGTAGGCGTCGGCATAGACACCGCTGACCATCTTCACGACGGCGGCGTGGCGGCCGAATACATCCTCCAGCGCGGTGCTGATTTCGCCCAGCGTCGCGCGCGCCCGGGCGGCGACCACGGCCAGCGCCAGCAGGTTCTCGCCGCCCGCGGCGCCGGTGCGCAAGGCGTCGAGCGCCGCCGTGACCGCCGCCGGGTCACGGCTGGCGCGCACTGCCGCCAGCCGTTCGATCTGGCTGGCCCGCACCGCAACATTGTCGACGTCGAGAATGTCGAGCTTCTCCTCGGATGTCGGCTTGTACTTGTTGACGCCAACGATGACGTCCTCGCCCATGTCGACGCGCGCCTGCTTGGCGGCGGCGGCCTTTTCGATCTCGAGCTTGGGCATGCCGGTCTCGACCGCCTTGGTCATGCCGCCCAGCGCCTCGACCTGGTCGATCAGCGCCTGGGCGCCCTTGACGAGGCTGTCCGTCAGCGCCTCGACATAGTAGCTGCCGCCGAGCGGATCGACGACGCGGGTGATGCCGGTTTCTTCCTGCAGCACCAATTGCGTATTGCGCGCGATGCGCGCCGAAAAATCGGTCGGCAGCGCAATCGCTTCATCGAGCGCATTGGTGTGCAGCGACTGGGTGCCGCCCAATGCCGCCGCCATCGCCTCGACAGTCGTGCGGATGACGTTGTTATAGGGGTCCTGCTCCTGGAGGCTGACGCCGCTAGTCTGGCAATGGGTGCGCAGCATCTGGCTGCGTGGGGAAGCGCCGAAATCAGCCATGATCGTCGCCCACAATGTCCGCGCGGCGCGCAGCTTGGCGATTTCCATGAAGAAATTCATGCCGATGCCGAAGAAGAAGCTCAACCGCCCGGCAAAAACATCGACCGCCAGCCCCTTGGCCAGCGCCGCGCGCACATATTCCTTGCCGTCGGCGAGGGTGAACGCCAGTTCCTGCACCGCCGTCGCGCCGGCTTCGAGCATGTGATAGCCCGAAATGCTGATGCTGTTGAACTTGGGCATGTGCTGCGAGGTATATTCGATGATGTCGGCAACGATCCGCATCGATGGCGCCGGCGGATAGATATAGGTGTTGCGGACCATAAACTCCTTCAGAATGTCGTTCTGGATGGTGCCATCGAGCTTTTCCTGCGCAACGCCGGCTTCCTCCGCCGCGACAATGTAGAAGGCGAGGCACGGCAACACGGCGCCGTTCATCGTCATGCTGACGCTCATCTGGTCGAGCGGGATGCCGTCGAACAGCAGTTTCATGTCCTCGACGCTGTCGATCGCGACGCCGGCCTTGCCGACATCGCCGGCGACGCGCGGATGGTCACTGTCATAGCCGCGGTGGGTGGCGAGATCGAAGGCGACCGACAGCCCCTTTTGCCCGCCGGCGAGGTTGCGGCGGTAAAAGGCGTTGGAGGCTTCGGCGGTCGAAAAGCCCGCATATTGCCGGATCGTCCACGGCCGGCCGGCATACATGGTGGCACGGACACCGCGGGTGAAGGGCGCGAACCCCGGCAGGCCGGGATCGGTGACGACATCTTCTGCGGTATAGAGCGGCTTGACGTCGATCCCTTCGGGCGTCGGCCAGGTCAGGTCGGCATTCTTGACCTCCTTGGCGGCCATTTTCTGCCAGTCATCGCGGGTCGGTGTCGTCATGCTCAGGTCTCCCGGCGCCCGGAATGCGGCGAAGCCCGCGCTGCGTCAATGCGCCCGGCGGCGGAACGGCGGCGAGTCTCGCGGATTGTTGAGGGGTATCAAGCACAATCCAGGGAATCTCCATGGCCGAAAAACCCGAAGTCCTGACGACCACCGAAGCCCGCAGCGGCACCGGCACCCATGTCGTGCGCTATGTGCTGTTCGCGTCGGTCACGCTGGCGGTGCTCGCCATGCTGTGGACCTATTTCGCAGCGCCAACCGCGACGCAGCAAGGTGCGACGACGTCGCCCGAAACGGTGGCGACGACCACCGCCTCGTAAAGATCGCGTCGCTATTCGGCGGCTTCCAGCGTTTCCGGCCGCCCGGTATTGCCGCCGGCCAGCGCCACCAGCCGGCGCTCCAGCGTCTTCAGCCGGGTCGGATTGTCGATCTTCGCGCCGGTCAGGTCGGTCAGGTAGAATGTATCCGTCGCGCGCTCGCCATAGGTGGCGATATGCGCGCTGTGGATGGTGATCCGGCTCTGGAACAGCGCGTTGGTCAGCGAATAGAGCAGCGCCGGCCGGTCGGCGGCGTTGACCTCCAGCACCGTATAGCGGTTCGATGCCTTGTTATCGAACAGCACATTGGGTTCGACCTTGAAGACTTCGGCGCGCCGCCGCGCCAACGGCCGTGCCGCGAGCCGGTCGGCAAGGCGGATCTTGCCGGTCAGCACATCCTCGATGCTGCGCTTCAGCCGTGCCAGCTGCGCGGCCTCGGCAAAGGGCTGCCCCAACGGGTCGGCGATCACGAAATTGTCGATGGCCTGGCCGTCGCGAGTGGTGTGGATGCGCGCGTCGAGAATATTGGCGCCGCCCAGCGAAATCGCCCCGGCGATGCGGTAGAACAGTCCGGGATGATCGGCGGCATAGATGCTGACCAATGTGGTCCCCGATGCCGCATCGGGCACGGCGGTGATCGACAGCGGGCAATCCTCGGCATCGGCACCGGCGATCATCGCGGCGTTGATGGCCAGCGCGTCCTGCGGTTCGGCGACCCAATAGCTGTCGAGGAAACGCCGCGCATAGCTGTCGAAGCGCGCCGCATCCCAATTCAGCGACGCCGCGAGCCCGGCCTGTTTTGCGGCAATGCGCTCGCTGCGGCCCTTCTGCTTGTGGCCGAGCCGCAGCACTTCCTCGGCCGATTCATACAGGTCGCGCAACAACTGGCCCTTCCAGTTGTTCCACACCCCCGGCCCGACGGCGCGGATATCGACGACGGTCAGCACCAGCAGCAGCCGCAGGCGTTCGGGCGACGCCACCGTTTCGGCGTAATCGAGGATCGTCTTGAAATCGGCCAGGTCGCGCTTGAACGCCGTGTCCGACATCAGCAGGTGATAGCGCACCAGCCACGAGACGGTTTCGGTTTCGGCGGCGGTCATCCCCAGCCGCGGGCACAGCCGGTTGGCGACTTCGGCACCCAGTTCGCTGTGATCGCCGCCGCGGCCCTTGGCGATATCGTGGAGCAGCATCGCGACATACAGCACCCGGCGCGACGCCAGTTGCTGGATGACGCGTGCCGACAGCGGATGCTCCTTGGCGAGCACCCCCGATTCGATGCGCGACACCAGTCCGATGGCACGGATGGTGTGTTCGTCGACGGTGTAGTGATGGTACATGTCGTACTGCATCTGCGCGACGACACGGCCGAAATCGGGCACGAACCGCCCGAAAATCCCGGCCTCGTTCATCCAGCGCAAGACGCGCTCGGGGTCGTTGCGGCTGGTAAGCACGCCCATGAACAGCTCGTTGGCGCGCTTGTCGCGGCGGATGCGCTCGTCGATCAGCACCGAATCGCGCGCCGCCTGGCGCATGGCATTGGGGTGAATGGCCAGCTGCTGGGCATCGGCAAGCGCGAATAGCTCGAGCAACCGCACCGGGTCGGCGCGGAAAAAATCATCGCCGGGCACACCGACCTGGCCGCGGCGCAGCGTGAAACCATTCAGCTTTGCCGGGCGGCGCGTCAGCGTCGGGATCCAGCTCGCCTTGGCAAAGCTTTCGTCGAGATGCGCGAGGAACAGTCCGGTCAGGTCGCCCACCGTCTTCGCCATCAGAAAATAATGCCGCATGAAGCGTTCGACATCCGACATGCCGCCGCGCGTCGCATAGCGCAGCCGTGTCGCCAGTTCGCGCTGGACGTCGAAGGTCAACCGTTCCTCGGCGCGCCCGGCGATATCATGCAGGTTGATGCGCACCGCCCAGAGAAAGCTTTCGGCGCGGCGGAAATGCTTCAATTCCACCGCCGACAACAGGCCCTTTTCGACAAGCTCGGCGACGGTTTCGACCTGATACGCATATTTGCCGATCCAGAACAGCGTGTGCAGGTCACGCAGCCCGCCCTTGCCCTCCTTGAGATTGGGTTCGACGACATAGCGGCTGTCGCCCATTTTCTTGTGGCGGGCATCGCGTTCCGCCAGCTTTTCCGCGGTAAAGGCGCGCGCCGTGCCGGCCACGACCTCGCGCCGGAAGCGCAGCGACGCTTCCTCGTACAGCAGCTGGTCACCCCAGACGAAGCGCGATTCGAGCAGCGCCGTGCG
>JBBQKM010000039.1:0-12848 GCA_038326915.1 Sphingomonadales bacterium | reverse complement strand
GAAGGTCAAGGGCGGCGCCGCCACGCCGGAAATCATCGGCCGGGTCGAGCTGGTACGCGGCGATTATGATTTCGCCGGGAAACGCTTCAACCTGACCAAGGGCATCTTGCGCTTTGCCGGCGGCTATCCGCCCGATCCGATCATCGACGTGTCGGCGACGAGCACGACATCGGGCTTCACGGCGCAGCTCGACGTCGATGGCACCGCAACCCGGCCCGAGATCAAGTTCAGCTCGGTACCATCATTGCCCGAGGACGAGGTGCTGAGCCGCGTGCTGTTCGGCAATTCGGTGACCAATCTGTCGGCGCCCGAAGCCATCCAGCTCGCCGGCGCGCTGGCCTCGCTGCGTGGCGGCAGCGGCGGGCTCAACCCGATCAATGCCGTCCGCAAGGGCCTTGGCATCGACCGGCTGCGCATCCTGCCTGCCGACACGACGCGCGGCCGCAAGACCGCGGTGGCGGCCGGCCAGTACATCGGCCGCAGCGTCTATGTGGAGCTGGCCACCGACGCCCAGGGCTATACAGCGACAAACATCGAAGTGTCGCTGACCCGGTCGCTGTCGATCCTGTCGGAAGTTGCGACATTGGGCGGGACGAGCGCGAACCTGCGGTGGAAACGGGATTATTAGCGCGGCGCCGCCCGCCGAACCCCCCTTCGCCATCAGCGCGGGCTTTGCCCGTGCTCCCGTTGCGTACACGCCAGAATACCGATCGCCCCGTCGCCGAAATCGCGACACGCCCAGCGCGGATCGCGCGCGCCGATCACCGGCGGCCAGGCCCGGGCGGCGGTGCCGGGCACGCGGGTGTTGTAAACCCACAGGATTGCCGATCCTGCCGGCGCTGCCTGCGCCAGCAGCAGCGGATTGGGATCGCTGCCGCGGCCGGGGAACACCGGTTCGACCGGCACCGGCCGCCCCGCGCGGTGCAGAAAAAAGCCGCCGACCTGGCCCAATTGGTCGGCATCCTCGATCGGTAGCAGCGGATGATCCCAGAAAAACACCAGCCGCGTCGTGTCCGCCGCCATCAGCATCCGCGACGCACCTTCGAAACTGTACACCGTCTCACGCTGGTCGGGCTGTTGCCGCCACAGCATCACGCCGGAGGCGAAAAGGACCAGCAGCACTGCCCCGGCGGTCTGCCAAACGCGACGGGCCGCAGACGCGCAGAGCGCGAGACCAAGCAGCAGCCCGGGCACAAATACGGTCAGGTATTTCGGTTCGAGGATGGGCCGTTGCGTTGCCAGCGCCACCACGATGGCGAGTCCCCCGCCAGCAGCGGCAACCGCCAGCAACGGCTCGTACCCCACCGCCGTCACCGGCTTGCGTGACCCGGACAGCCGCATGGCAAGCAGCGTCGCCGCCGCCCAGATAGCGACCAGCGCAACCAGCAGCGGGCTGCCGACAACAAAGGCCAGCAGCCGCAGCACATGGTCTGACCCGATCAACGGATAGGCCATCAGATTGAGCCGCGCTGCGTCGGCCAGGCGCCCGGCATGGAACGCGATCCAGGCAGCGGCAGGCACAAGTCCGATGACCGCCGGCCATGCCGCCAACGCCAGGCGGCGGTGGGCGCCAACGTAGACGACCGCCTGCGCCAGAAGCAGGAAGCCCCCGAAATAATGTGTCAGGATCAACAACGCGCCGGACAGCGTCCAGGCCAGCGCCGCCGCGGAACCGGGCCTGCGCAGCGCGCCGACAAAGGCCAGCGTGTTGAGCACGGCAAGGAACCCCAGCATCGCATATCCGCGGGCATCATGGGCAAACCATAAGGCTGGCACCCAACATGCCAGCAGCCCGCTCCACACCAGTCGCGATTGCCGATCGAGCGCCCGGCCGAGCACCAGCGGCAGCAGCGGCGCGAGCACCGAAAAGACCAGCGACGGCAGCCGCAGCGCTGCGTTCGACACGCCGGCCAGCTTTGCCGTCAGCCAGGTGACGAGATAGAACAGCGGTGGATTGAGCTCGAGCCGGCACTGGTGGATGAAGTCGGCGAACGTCGGCTGCGCGGCGATCATCCCGGTCCAGGTTTCGTCGAACCACAGCGGCCGCCCGGCGCCGGTGCGCACGCGCACCCAGGTGGTGGCGACCAGCACGGCCGCCAGCACCACCAGCGTCGCATCGATGGTCAGACGGCGCCGCGGCGGCGCCGGGTTCGGCTCATGCGGCAATGGTGGTCACCATTGCTGGAATCACGGGGCGTTCGCCATCCGCCTCTGGTTACAGCGCGGCGCCCGCCGTGAACAGTCGCGTTAACCGGAGCCAGTCGGCTTCAGCCGCGCCCGATCAGCCGCCGTGCCATGGCATCGGCGACGACATCGGTGGGCATGCAACTCCGGTCGGCTTCGACAAAGATATCGGCCAGCCGGCCCTCGATCGCGGCGATGGCGTGCGCCACCGACGCCGCGTCGCCTGCGGCCGGATGGTCGCCTTCGCGTTTCGCCAGATATTCGGCGACGACATTGATGATGCCGCCGGCGTTGATGACATAATCGGGCGCATAAAGGATGCCGCGCGCCGCCAGCCGGGCGCCGTCGTGCGGCGTCGCCAGCTGGTTGTTGGCGGCGCCGGCGACAATGGCGACCCGCAGCCCGGCGATGGTGGCCTCGTCGAGTCCGGCGCCCAGCGCATTGGGGCTGAAGACATCGGCGCTGACCGCAGCAATGTCGGCAACCGGCACGGCGGTGGCGCCGAGCCGCGCGGCATAGGCCCGCGCCCGCGCCGCATCGATGTCGGCAAGCGTCAGCACGGCGCCGGCGACTGCCAGCTTTTCGGCCAGCGCACCGCCGACACTGCCGAGGCCCTGGATGGCGACATGGATGCCCGCGAACGACGATTTGCCGAGCTTGTGCGCCACCGCGGCGCGCATGCCGACGAAAACGCCTTCCGCCGTCAACGGCCCCGGGTTGCCGCCGGCAGCCCCCCCTGCGACCGGCAGGCCCGTGACATGGCGGGTGCGGCGCGCCGCGACCTGCATGTCGGCAACCGAGATGCCGACGTCTTCGGCTGTGACATAGCGCCCGTTCAGGCTTTCGACTTCGCGACCAAAGGCTTCGAGCAGCGCCTCGGTTTTCGGCGCGGCATCGGATTTGAGGATCACCGCCTTGCCGCCGCCCATCGGCAGCCCGGCGAGCGCGTTCTTGTAGCTCATGCCGCGCGACAGGCGCAGCGCATCGGTCAGCGCCGCCGCGTCATCGGCATAGGCCCACCAGCGACAGCCGCCGGCCGCCGGGCCGAGGTGGGTCGAATGCACCGCGATGATGGCGCTGAGCCCGGTCGCCGCGTCATGGGCGAAATGCACGGCCTCATGGGCGTCGAAATCGGCGGCGTCGAAGAGCATGGCACACTCACTGCTTTGGAAAATTACGCCGTCGCGCAATAAATGAACTGCGCTGCAAGCGATAGTCGAAAAGCAGCGCGACGGCGGGCTTGCACCCGCCGCCCGCCTCCTCTATCTGCACCGGCTCGCGTGGCGATCGTAGCTCAATTGGTTAGAGCGCCGGTTTGTGGTACCGGAGGTTGCGGGTTCAATCCCCGTCGGTCGCCCCAGCGAACCCCCTATTTCGCGACAACCACCCCGCAGGCGATGCGGGCGCCGGCATTGCCGGCCGGATCGGTCTTGTAATCATCGGCCTGCGCGTGGAGCACCACCGCCGCGCCATCGGCGTCGAGCAGCGGCGCGTCGCCATCGACCAGCCGCAACCCCGGGCGCATCGCATCAAGGCTGCCCTTGCGATCGTCGCCGACAACGATGTTGGGCAGATCGCCCGAATGCTCTCCAGCCGGATTGAGATGGCCGTGCTGCTTCATCGCCGGGTTGAAATGGCCGCCGGCGCTGGTGAAGCCCGGGCCTTCGCATTTGCCGACGGCATGGAGATGCATCGCATAGGTGCCGGCCGGCAGCCCCGACACTTGTGCCGTCACCTTCACGCCTTCGGCCTCCTGCGCCAGCGTCGCGGTGCCAAGCGATTCGCCGCCGGTGCCCAGAAGCTGGGTGGTGATCAGCAACTTTGGCGGGGCGCCGCCGATCTTGCCCATCGATTCGCCCTTGCCGGCACAGGCGGCAAGGGCAGGCAGCAGCAACAGAACGGGAAACAGGCGCATCGCAATTCCTTCCGGGCAGACTCAACCAATGCCGTAATGCGCGACGAGCCGATCGAGTGCCAGCTTGAGCACCAATTTTCCGGCACGATTCGGCCAGCCGAGCGCGCGTTCGGCGGTTTCGAGGCCCTCGCCGAGGCATATCACCCGCCACAGCACGTCGGTCAGGCCCGGACCGACGGCGGCGACCGCGGCATCGAAGCGCTGGCGCGCGCTGATCTGCGCCGTCGTCGGGTCGAAATCCCGGCCGGCGCTGCGGCTGACCGGCGCCGGGTCCCAGCGCATGGTGACGCGCGGCGCCTGCCCGGCGACCATGAAATCGTGGCGCAACCGCTCGCTGGCCTGGAATTGCGCCGGGGTGACCATGCCCCGCCGCGCCAGCCAGGCGAGCGGCGATTCGGCAAGATTGACCGTCACATTCAACCGGTCGATGGCATCGGCCGGGGCGAGCCGGCGCGATGCGAGCAGGCGGTTCATCGGTTCCGGCGCCACATCATCGGCCCGGATTGGACATTTTTGAGCCTTCATGGTTCGTTTTCTCCTTGCTTGCCTAGGAAACACTTGCCATGAATTGCAAACTGTAGGACAGAGAGAACCGCAACGGTTCAAATTTAACCAGAGATTGTCGCCATGCTGACGCGTATCCGCGAAGTTCGAAAGGCCAAGGGGCTGACACTGCACGACGTGGCGGAACGCTGCTCGCCGCCGACCACCGCCCAGACCATCGGGCGGCTGGAGACCGGCACGCGCACCGTGTCGGTCGGCTGGCTCAACCGCATCGCTGCGGCGCTGGAGGTCGATGCCGCCGACCTCGTCACCCTGCCCGATCGCTTCGAACTGCCGGTGGCGGCGCTGCTGTCGAGCGATGGCGTGACGGCTCCGCGCAAGCCTATCACCCTGCTGCCGCCGTCACCGGCAAACACCATGGTCGGCATCATCGTCGAAGTGGCGCAGGGCGATTACCGCGCCGGCGACGCGCTATGGGCCGAAACCCTGGCGCCCGAGGATTTCGGCAAGGCGATCAACCGCGACGTGCTGGTGCCGCGCCCGGTCGGCCGCTTTGCCTTTGGCCGGCTGGTGGCGACCGAAGGCGGCCGCGTGCAGATCCTGCCGGCGGCACCCGGCGCGCGGCAACTGGTGCTCGATGTGGCGTGGATCGCGGTGGTGCGGCAGCTGGTGCGGTCGCTTTAGGGTCCGAGTACGGACCCTAGGCCTGCTTTGCGAACAGGTTGGCAGGTTCGCGCATCGCCTTGAATTCGAGCGCGTTGCCGGCGGGATCAAACAGGAAAAACGTGCCTTGCTCGCCGGGCTTGCCGGCAAAGCGCACGTGCGGTGGCAGTTCGAACGCCGTGCCGCTGGCGGCAATGCGGTCGCCCAGCGCTTCCCAGGCCGCCCAGTCGAGCACCAGCCCGAAATGCGGCACCGGCACGGCATCGCCATCGACCGGGTTGCGGATGACGGCGGCACGCGGCGCCCGGTGGACGACGAGCTGGTGGCCCTGGAAATCGAAATCGATCCAGCTGTCGGATGACCGGCCTTCCGGGCAGCCGAGGACTTCGCCATAGAAATGCCGCGCCGCCGCCAGGTCGTCGACAGGGATGGCGAGATGGAATGGCGATGTCATGCAGCGTCTCCGGTCAGTGCGGCAATGCGTGACGCAAGTTGGCGCGAGGCGATGACGATATCACCGCCCTTGGTACCTGCCAGTGGCGGCAGCGGCGCAACATCGGCGTTTTCTGCGACGAACGCGCGCAGCGGGGCACCATCGGCGGCGTGCGCCGGATCGAGCAGCCACGACATCACCGCCATCAATCGCGATGTGACGCCCAGGCTTTCGGTGGCAACCAGCGCCTGGGCATCGACGGGAAGGCCCGCCCGCCATTTGCCGCCCGGCCCATCGAACCAGGTCCGCGCCCGATCGGCCAGCGCCACGGCCTCGCTGTAAAGATCTTCGATCACCTGCCGGTCAGCCTGTCCCATGCCGGCGTTCTGCCATGACGATGCGGTGACGCGCCAGCCCCCTCTTGAAAGCCTGCACCGACGTTCCAAAATCAGCGCGGTCGCCATCGCCAACCGGGATGGCGGCGCCTCCGCGCCATTTCGGGCGGAGACAATGTGGCAACGCTTTCTTGAAAGGAAATGCCCATGCGTGCTTTCGATATCTCCCCGCTGCTGCGGTCGTCGATCGGTTATGAAAACCTCAACCGGCTCGTCGAATTCGCCGGTCGCGTCGATGGTGGGGAAACCGGCTACCCCCCCTACAACATCGAAAAGCTTGGTGATGGTGCCTATCGCATCGCGATGGCGGTTGCCGGCTTTGGCCAGGACGAGCTCGACCTGACCGTCCAGGAAAACACGCTGATCGTCACCGGCTCCGCCAAGGTGGAAGGCGATGGCGACGACCGCGTCTTCCTGCATCGCGGTATCGCCAAGCGCGCGTTCGAGCGGCGGTTCCAGCTCGCCGATACCATCAAGGTGACCGGCGCCAGCTATGAACATGGCCTGCTCAACATCGAACTGGTCCGTGAAATCCCCGAGCACAAGAAGCCGCGCAAGGTCGAAATCGGTGCCCCCGTCGATCTCGTGTCCACCGCGGTGACCAAGCTGGCCGCCGAATAAGCCCGGCGCCGGCGCTGCGAAGGCCCCCTTCTCCGACCGGAAGGGGGCCTTTTTCGTCAGCCCGAAGCCGTTTTGCCGCGAATGACGCGGAAACGCTGCAGTTGTTGCACCGGGTCGGGCCATTCCGGATCGGCCTGGGCGGCGCGGCTATAGTCTTCATAGGCGGCGCGGGTGCGGCCCAGTTGTTCATTGGCGATGGCCCGCGAATAATAGACCAGCGCCGGCCGCAGCGGGTTGAGCGCCAGCGCCTGGGTCAGCAATTGCAGCGCTTCCTCGTCGCGATCGCCGATGTTTACCAGCGCAATGCCCTTGTTGACATAGGCTTCGGCCGTGTCAGGGCCGAGCCGGATCGCCGCGTCATAGTCGGCGATTGCTGCCGCCACATTGCGCGCCTGCATGTTGACGATGCCGCGGTTGACATAGGTAGCCGCGCGCTCGCTGGCGGGCAGCCCGGCATCGAGCAAGGCACTGTCGCACAGGCGCAGCGCGTCACGTGGCGGGCGATGGCGCTGGGCCGCCTCATAACAGCCGCGGGCATAGCCGGTGCCGAACAGCGCAGATCCGGAGGTGGCGCAGCCCGCCAGGATCAGCGCCGAAACCGCAACGAGCGGCACCCGCGCGGCAACGGCATTGATGGCTGTCTTTCGTCGATCCATGGGGCTGCTGTAACACCGCGCCGGGCAGCGCGGAACCGTCAGGCGATGATATCGGGGATCAGCATGTCCTCGAGCATGGCGATTTCGTCGCGCAGCCGCAGCTTTTTCTTCTTGAAGCGCTGCAGCTGGATCATGTCGACCATCGGCATCATCCGCAGCGCCTCGATCGCGGTGTCGAGATCGCGATGATCGCGCCGGGCGATCTCGATGCGCGCCCGGATTTCCTGCTCCTCCACGTTGTCGAACTCCTGTCGTGCCCGAGTCGATTTAGCGCTTTGCCAAGGGGGCTTAACCACTGGTTTCGGCGGCGCAACCCCACACCATATCTGGCGGCAAAGCGGTGCCCGACGCAACTAGATACCGCCCCGCCCCGGCTTGCGAATCAGCTTTGGACAAGCCCGGCCGTCTATGTTTCTATTGCTGCCCCTACCCAAGGGCACCGGCAAGCGTCCGGTCAATCCAACGGGAGAACATGATGGCCAATGCCCATCTCGCCAGCCTCAACGCCCGCCACGCCGCGCTCGACGCGTCGGTCGCCGCCGAAACGCGCCGCCCGCAGCCCGATCAGGCCCGGCTGGCGCGCCTGAAGCGCGAGAAGCTGAAGGTCAAGGAGCAGATCGAGCATACGCATTAGGCGCAGCGCGGCCGCGTCTAGCGAGCTGATTGCGAAGCAATCACTTGCTAGGCGCGGACTCGCGCAAGCCCGGCCAGCGGGGCGGCCGGCATGGCCGGCCGAACCCGTCTGACGTCACGACGCGGCTTTGCCGCGGCGCTCTGCGGTTGAGTTTTTGAAGCAAGAAGAAGCGTCGTGGCAAAGCCACGCCGTGACGCCGGACGGGTTCGGCCGCTAAAGGAGCGACCGCCCCGCCGGCCGAGTTCGCGCCTGTCGGCGCGCTGCGCTACGCGCTGCGCGCTCGCGGCACTTCACTCATCCCTGGTAATCTTCTCATCCCGCTCATGGCGCTCCTGCGCCTCCAGCGTCATCGTCGCGATCGGCCGCGCATCGAGCCGCTGCAGGGAAATCGGTTCGCCGGTGACTTCGCAATAGCCATAGTCGCCGGTTTCGATGCGGCGCAGCGCGGCATCGATCTTGCTGATGACCTTGCGCTGGCGGTCACGGGTGCGCAGTTCGATGCCCCAGTCGGTCTCGCTCGATGCGCGATCGGTAACATCGGGTTCGCGCATCGGCTCGGCCTTCAGAGTTTCCAGCGTGCCGGCAGCTTCGCGGAGGATCGAATCCTTCCAATCGAGCAGCTTGCGCCGAAAATAGGCAAGCTGGCGCGGGTTCATGAAGGCCTCGTCGGGCGTTGGCCGATAGCCCAGGGGCAACATCATTTCGGTGGCGCCGGCAACATCGCCGGCGGTTTCGGGTTCATCTGTTTCGCGCACTGGTGCCGACGAATCCATTCAAGCGACCTCCACCCGCCGGTCGCCATGGCACCGCGGCCCCTGGCCAGCACCGCCTCGGCAAGACCGGTTCGCGTGTCCAGAAGCGGACACCCGTTCCCCGGCCCGGCTCATAGCGATGGCGGGGCCGCCGGGCAAGCACCGACGGCGCAACAAAGCCTTAAATATCCCGGGTGTTGCGGAATCAGTCCTTGGCCAGCCCGTCGATCTTGGCCTGCAGCGCTGCCAGCTGGGCCTTGAGCGCCGCCATTTCGGCATCGCTGCCGGCCGCGGGCGCGGCCGGCGACGGTGCTGATCCGGGCTTGGCCATCGTGCCGCGCCCGCCGGTGAGCATTTCGGTCGCCGCCTGGAACAGCGCCAGGTTCTGCTTGGCGAGTTGTTCAAAGGGTTTCAGCGCGGCATCGCGGAACTTGCTCTGATTTTCGGAGAACGCCGCCATCGATGCTTCGAGATAGTGCGGCACCATGCCCTGCATCGAATCGCCGTACATCGCGATGATCTGGCGCAGGAACGGCACCGGCAGCATGGTCTGGCCGGTCGATTCCTCCTCCATGACGATCTGGGTGAGCACCGAACGGGTGATGTCGTCGCCGCTGCGCGCGTCGAAAACCTGAAAGTCGCGGCCCTCGCGGGTCATCGTCGCCAGATGCTCCAGCGTGATGTAGCTGCTGGTTTCGGTGTTGTAGAGGCGGCGGTTGGCGTATTTCTTGATGACCACCGGTTCCTTGGGGTCATGCGATTTGGAGGCGTCGGCCATGGGAATTCCTGAAGGCAACGAAAGCATGGCCGTAACACAGACTGATGTTGCGCCGCAACAAGGCGCAGCGACAGCGCAGCAAAGGGCGCGCGGCCCGCATCCGCTGGCGCTGTTTCTCGCGCATGTCGCACAGGCGTGCGGCGATGATCGCGACCGGCTGGCGCGGGTGCTGGCCGGGCTGCGGCGGTATCAGGACGCACCGGTCGCCACGCCGCGCCCGGCCCGCCCGGTGGTCGCGCAGGTCGGCGGGGTGACGCTGCGGGATTTCGGCGGCAACGGCCGCGCCGTGGTGGTGGTGCCATCGCTGATCAACCCGCCGTCGGTGCTCGATCTGGCGCCGGGCAACTCGCTGCTCGACGGCCTTGCGGCGCGCGGGCTGCGGCCGCTGCTTGTCGATTGGGGCGAAACCGAGCCATTGGGGCTGGCGGCGCTGATCGAAACGCGGCTGGTGCCGCTGGTTGCCGGGCTCGGCGAGCCGGTGGCGCTGGCCGGCTATTGCCTGGGCGGCACGCTGGCGCTGGGGGCGGCGGCGATGCTGGAGCCGCAGGTGATCCGGCTGGCGCTGTTGGCGACGCCCTGGCATTTCGATGGCTATGACACGGCGGCGCGCACCGGGCTGGCGCGCTGGTGGGCGGGGGCCGGGCCGTTGGCGGCGGGGTTGGGCGCGCTGCCGATGGACCTGCTGCAGCCGGCGTTCTGGGCGCTCGACAGCGCGACACTGGTGGCAAAATACGAAAAATTCGCCGGGCTGCCGGTGGGGCCCGACGCCGAAGCCTTCATAACGCTGGAGGATTGGTCGAACACCGGCCAGCCTTTGTCGCTGGCCGCGGCGCGAAACCTCGCCGAAGACCTGTTCGCCGACGATCATCCGGGTCGCGGCGCGTGGCAGATCGGCGGCGCGGGCGTCGATCCAGCGCGGCTCGGCATCCCCATTCTCGACATCATCGCGGGCCGTGACCGCATCGTGCCGCCGGGCGCGGCGCTGTCGGTACGCGGGATCGGCACGCCATTGGCGCTCGATGCCGGCCATGTCGGCATGGTTGTCGGCGGCCGCGCGCCGGCTCTGCTGTGGGATCCGCTGGCGGAATGGCTGCGCGATTGATGCGCCGGCAGCCGTTCGATCGCGTCGTGTGCGTTTGTCGGGCCGACGCTGCCATGATAGATCGGTAGTTGATGTCAGTGGATGTGGGAGCCGCCTGATGCTGCCGATAGTCTTGTTCGTGTTGCAGGCATCGGTGGCATTGCCCGCTGCCGTAATCGACGACAATGGCACTATCACGGTTACGGCGACGCGCCTCTCCGATCTTGCCGCCGCTGTCGACGCCTGCGTGGCGGCGCCGTGCCCAACGCGGCAGGACGCGGCGGTTTCGGTGGCCTATGCGTCGGCGCTGTTCGATGAAGGCCGCTATCTTGATGCCAAGCGGACGCTCGCCGCTGCCGTGGCGCGGGTCAAGGCCGCGGCAGCGCAGGAGCCGGTCGCGGTGTCGCAGGTCTACAACGCCCAGGCGACACTGTCACAGCATGAAGGTGACCAGCTGGTCACCGAACAGGCGACAAACGCCAGCTATCTGGTGCTGCGCGACGGGCTGGGCCCGGCGGCGCTGCCGACGTTGACGGCCCGCTATAGGGTCGCCGCGTGGGAAATCCGCGTCGGCCGCGCCGATATCGCCGAACGGCACCTGGCGGATCTTGCCACGACGGCAGCCGCCGCCGGCCATCATGACCTTGCCGATGCTGCCTTGCTGCAGCGGGCGCAGGCGCTGGCCTTGCTGCGCCGCCGGCCCGAGGCGTTTGCGTTGCTCGAAAGCCTGGCAGTGCGGCAGCCACTGGCGGGTGGCGCAGCCAAAGATGCCGCGCAGGTGCAGCGCGTGGCGCTGGCGACCGCGGTTCGCTTGTCGAGCGACGCCGGCGACGACGATCGCGCCAGCCGGTATCTTGGCAGGTTCCAGACGCTGCCCACGGGTGACGAGCCGCAATTGCTGTCGCAAACCGATTTGCCCAAGCCCGAACGCGGCGATCCAGACGATCCAACCGATCTCGTCGGGCTCGATCGCGGCGCCAATGGTGCCAAGTTGACGGGACTGCGCTGGGCCGACATCGGTTTCCGGATCAGGCCAGACGGCAGCGTCGACGACATCACGGTGCTGCGCGGGTCGCGCAACCGCGCCTGGACCGCGCCATTGAGCCGCTGGATTGCCGAACGGCGGTATACGCCGAGCAGCGGCACGTCCGGGAACTACCGCATCGAACGCTATTCGTTGACTGCCGACTATCGCACGCCGATCGGCAGCCTGATCCGGCGGCGGTCGGCCAACGCGCGCTATGAAGTGATGCCGCTGAACGAAGTGCCCACCGCGGCGCAATAGCGAAGCCGGATCGACCTGCATCTGGCGTTTCCCCGGCGGCGAGCCTAGCGTTGCCAAGTCGAATCGTTCAACGCTCGAGGATCGCGCCATGACCGGAACTGTCATCACCGCCGCCCGCCGCACTGCTGTCGGCAGCTTCATGGGAGTGTTCGGCGGCACCCCGGCGCATGAATTGGGCAAGGCGGCGATCCTGGCGGCGATGGCTGATGCCGGCGTCGATGCCGGCGAGATCGACGAGGTCATCCTCGGCCAGGTGCTGACCGCCGGCCAGGGCCAGAATCCGGCGCGGCAGGCGGCGATGGCGGCGGGAATTGCGCAGGAAACGCCGGCCTGGGGGGTCAACCAGGTTTGCGGTTCGGGGCTGCGCGCCGTCGCGCTCGCGGCGCAGGCCATCCAGTCGGGCGATGCGCGCATCATGATCGCCGGCGGCCAGGAGTCGATGAGCCTCAGCCCGCATGCCCAGGCGCTGCGCAGCGGCACCAAGATGGGGGCGATCGAGCTGGTCGACACGATGATCAAGGACGGGCTGTGGGATGCCTTCAACGGCTATCACATGGGCATCACCGCCGAAAATGTCGCGGAACGCTACCAGATCGGCCGCGCCGCGCAGGATGAATTCGCCGTCGCCAGCCAGAACAAGGCGAGTGCGGCGCGTGCCGAAGGGCGCTTTGCCGGCCAGATTGCGCCGGTAACGATCAAGGGCCGCAAGGGCGATACCATCGTCGATAGCGACGAATATATCCGCGATGGTGTGACGATCGACAGCATTTCGGGGCTGCGCGGCGCCTTCAAGAAGGACGGCAGTGTCACCGCCGCCAATGCATCGGGCCTCAATGACGGCGCCGCGGCGCTGGTGGTGATGAGCGAGGCGGAGGCCAGCCGCCGCAACGCCCCGGTGCTGGCCCGGATCGCCAGCTGGGCATCGGTGGGTGTCGATCCCGCCATCA
>JBBQKM010000038.1:0-12849 GCA_038326915.1 Sphingomonadales bacterium | reverse complement strand
GACGCCCAGGCTGCGTCGGTCACCGCCGAATAATCAGTTCTTGATGTCCTTGGCGGTATTCGCGACCGCCTTGCCGGCCGAGCTGACGTCCTTGCCGGCGCCTTCGATGGTGTTGCAGGCTGTCAGCAGCGTGGCTGCGGCAATCGACGCGGCGATCAGGATCTTGCGCATGCGGTGTCTCCCCGGTGGTCGAGAGACGATAGTCGAACCGAGCGCCGGGGAGAAGCCCGCGGCCGAAATCAGTTCTTGACGTCGCGGGCGGTGCTGCTGACGGCTTTGCCGGCCGAGCTGACATCCTTGCCGGCGCCTTCGACGGTGTTGCAGGCGGTAACTGCCAGGCCAGCGAGCAGCGTGGCGGCGGCGATGATGGTCTTGCGCATGACAGTCTCCCCGACGCCGGTATCGGCGCCGCTGGATTGCAAACGTGGGGCGTGGCGCGCCGGTTCCGGTCGCCGGCGGTGAACAGGTGACAGCCGCCGCCGGGGCTGGCATCAGCGGGGCGTGGATTTCGACCTGCCGCCGCGCGACCCGCCGCCCGATCTTGCCGGCCTGCTGCCGGCCGGGCTGGCGCTGCCGCTGGTCAACGCCGCTGCCACCGCTTGGGCCGAGGCGCCGTTCCTCAAGGGGCTGATCCGGGGCCGGCGCGAAACGCTGGCGACGCTGGCGGCGCACGGTCCGGATGCCGCCTTTGCCGCTGCGATGGCGCTGGCGGGCGATACGGCGCAGCCGGCGGCGTACCGCCTGCGCCGGGCGCGCGGCGATGTCGCGCTGGTGGTGGCGCTCGCCGATCTCGCCGGGCTGTGGCGGCTGGAACAGGTCACGGCGGCGCTGTCGGATTTTGCCGATCGCAGCATCGACGTGGCAATTGGCGAAGCGCTCAGCGAACGCGGCGCTGCCAACGCCGGGCTGGCGGCGCTGGCGCTCGGCAAGCTCGGCAGCCACGAGCTCAACTATTCTTCCGATGTCGACTTGATCCTTGTCCATGATCCCGACATCATTCCGCGGCGCTCGCACGAAGAGCCGAACGAAGCGGCGGTCCGCATCGCCAAACGCGCCGTGGCGCTGCTCGCCGATCTGACGCCCGACGGCTATGTCCAGCGTGTCGATCTGCGGTTGCGCCCGGCGAGCGAGATCACGCCGATCAGCCTCGCGGTGGGGGCTGCCGAACATTATTACCAGTCGGAGGCGCTGACCTGGGAACGCGTCGCCTTCATCCGCGCCCGCGCCTGTGCCGGCGACATGGCGCTGGGGCAGGGGCTGCTGGCCCGCATCCGGCCGTTCGTCTGGCGGCGCAGCCTCGACTGGACAGCGGTGCGCGACATTCAGGCGGTATCGCTGCGTATCCGCGATCATTTCGAAGCTGGACAGCGCATCGGGCCCGGATTCGACCTGAAACGCGGCCGCGGCGGCATCCGCGAGATCGAATTCTTTGCCCAGATTCACCAGCTGATCTGGGGTGGCCGCGCGCCAGAGTTGCGCTGCCCGGCGACGCTCGACGGGCTGGCGGCGCTGGCCAGCGCGGGCCGCGTCGCACCGGCGGAGGCAACGCAGTTGGCCGACAGCTACCGCATGCTGCGCACCCTCGAACACCGGCTGCAGATGCGGCGCGACGAACAGACCCATATGGTGCCGCGCCTTGCCGCCGATCGCGCCGCGGTGGCGCGGTTGTCGGGCTGGCGCGACTGGGCGGGGGCCGAACGCCGGCTCGTCGCCGCGACAGTGCCGGTGGCCACCGCCTATGACCGGCTGATCGCTGCTGCGACCCCCGCGACGCATGTCGTGCCCGCCGAGCCGGCCGCCTGGCTGAAGGCGAATCACCCCGGTATCGCCCGTATCATGCCGCCGCTGCTGGTGCGGTGGCGCGCCGGCAGCCTGCGCGCGCTGCGCAGCGAGCCTGCGCGCGCTGCGTTCGAATCGGTGCTGCCGGCGCTGCTGGCGGGGGTGGCACAGGCGGCTGACCCGGCGATTGCGGCGGCGCGTCTCGATGGCTTCCTCGCCGCCTTGCCGCAAGGTGCGCAGTTTTTCGCGCTGCTGCAGGCCAATCCGGCGCTGATCGGCCTGCTGGGGCATCTGCTCGGCGTGACGCCGGTGCTCGCCGACGCGCTGGCGCGCGACCCGGCGCTGTTCGATGTCATGCTCGCGCCTGATGCCTTTGCACCGCTGCCCGACGCGGCGGCGCTGACGGCGGAACTGGCGGCGTTCGTCGGGCCGGCGGCGATGCTCGAGGATCTGCTCGATCGTGTCCGCCGCTGGACGGGGGAGCGGCGCTTCCAGCTCGGCGCCCAGCTGATCGAGGGGCGTGCCGATCCGCTGGCGGTCGGGCGATCGCTCTCGGATATCGCCGATGCGGCGCTGGCGGTCATCGTGCCGGCCGTGGCGCAAGATTTCGCGCGCAGCCACGGCCGGGTGCCCGGCGCCGAGCCGCTGGTGCTGGCGCTGGGGCGCTATGGCGGGCGCGCGCTGACCCATGCGTCGGATCTCGATCTCGTCTATCTGTTCAGCGGCCACCACGAGACGCTGTCGGACGCTGTGAAACCCCTTCCGGCGAGCCAGTATTTCAACCGGCTGGCGGCGCGGCTGACCGCGGCCTTGTCGGTGCCGACGGCGGCCGGGGCCTTGTACGAGGTCGATACACGGCTGCGGCCCTGGGGTGCCAAGGGCCTGCTGGCGCTGTCGATTGCCAGCTTTGGCCGCTACCAGGTGACCGAGGCCGAAAGCTGGGAGCATATGGCGCTGACCCGCGCGCGGCTGATCGGCGGCAGCGCCGATACGCGCGCCGCGGCGCAGGCGGCGATCGACGCGGCGCTCGACCGGCCGCGCGACGCCGAAACACTGCGCAAGGCGGTGCTGGCGATGCGCGGCGACATTGCGGCAGCGAAGCCACCCAAGGGGCCATACGATGTCAAACTGGCGCCAGGTGGCCTCGTCGATCTCGAGTTCCTTGTGCATTTCGTCCAGCTGCGCGATCGCGCCGCGCTGGGGCCCGATCTCGCCACGGCGATTGCGGCCCTGACCGCGTCCGGCGCCCTGCCGCCGGGATTGGGCGCGGCGCACGATCTGCTGACGCGCTTCCTGCTGCTGCTGCGGCTTGTCGCGCCGGGGGCGGATGTGCCGGCCGGCTTCAGCCCCGCCGTCGAGGCGATGCTGGCGCGCGGCCTTGGTGCGGCATCGTTTCACGCCTGCAGCGAAGCCTTGACCGCGGCCAAGGCGGCGGTGAGGCTGGCGTATACCGAAATCCTGCAAGCCAAGAGGAATTGACCCGATGACCGCTCCCCAGCCCGGCGCTGCCGCCCCCGATTTCACCCTCGCCGGCGATACCGGGCCGATCAGCCTGGCATCGTTCAAGGGCCGCAAGCTGGTGCTGTATTTCTATCCGAAGGACGACACGCCGGGCTGCACGACCGAAGGCAAGGATTTTTCGGCACAGCTCGCGGCCTTCGCGGCCGCCGATACCGATATCGTCGGCGTGTCGCGCGATTCGGTGGCGGCGCATGCCAAGTTCCGCGCCAAGCACGGGCTGACGGTCGGCCTGGGCGCCGATGACGGCGCGGTGACCGAGGCCTATGGCGTGTGGGTCGAAAAGAGCATGTACGGCAAGAAATACATGGGGATCGAGCGCGCCACCTTCCTGATCGGGCGTGATGGCATGGTCGCGCAGGTGTGGAACAAGGTGAAGGTGGCGGGGCACGCCGCCGAGGTGCTGGCCGCGGCGCAGGCGCTGGGCTGAATCCTCGATTAACGATGCTACCGGATTCGGCACACTCACTGCCGATTCGCGCCGGGAAAACCGTGCCAAAGCGGTCAGGGTTGCAACGAAATGGTTAATTTCGTTGGGCTGGCCCTCAACTCATCGTGTCGCCGCAACGGCTGACCCAAGCCAGCCGCCAGCCGCCTTGCCGGGGGTGCCGGCACCTGTTTGATTGAACCTGCGAACGGGGGGCAGGTTCCCTTGCAGTACAGAGTTTGTTGATGTCGTTGACCATAACCACCGGTGAAAAGCCGGGTCGCATTGAAGCTGATAATTTCGAAGCTGATAATTTCACTGGGGGTTTCAGGATCGTGTCGCATCTGAACTCGGCCTTTGACAGGCTGACGCAGCGTGCGGCGCGTCTCCTCCCCGCTCATGAATTCACCTGGCATCGTGCCAATGGTCACGATCTGACCATCAAGATGGGGACACGGGCGCAAGTCATGGCAATCGGGTCAGCAGTGATGGTCGCAGGGTGGCTCGGCGTTGCCACCACGGCGATGGTTTCCAACAACGGCGATGTCGCGCTGGCGGCAAAGCAGGCCGAACTGGCCAAGATGCAGACACAGCTGCAGGCGATGAAATCCGAAACCGCCGCGCTTAAGGGCGATGTTGCCGCCCGCGCCGAGGTGCTCGAAGCGCGCCAGAAATTCCTCGCAGCGTTGCTGACGCAAAAGCGCGATCTCGGCCAGCTTGCCAAGATGCTGCCGCGCCAGGTTGCCGCCGCCGATGGCATCGCCACGGTCCAGACTTTGGTCGCCCCGCTGAAGGGCAAGCGCAGCAAGGCGCAGCCGGCCGTGCCCATCGTCGCCACCGCATCGCTGACCGAACCGTTCCGCGCGCTCGAAAGCCAGCAATTGGCGTTCGTCGACAAGGCGACCGGCGCCGCCGAGGCCAAGCTGCGTGATACGCAAGCGCTGATCCGCCGCCTCGGCCTCGATCCGTCGCGCTTCATCCAGTCGAGCGACTGGAGCGGTTCGCCGCAGCAGGCGGTCGGCGGCCCCTATATTCCCGTGTCGGCCGATGCCGAGCCGCGCTTCAAGGACCTGTTCCTCAGCTGGAAAAAGCTTGCCACGCTGCAGGCGGCAGTCGGCTCGATCCCGGCCTATATGCCGGTCAAGGACTATCGCTACACCTCGGGCTTCGGCTTCCGCTACGATCCGTTCAACGGCAACAGCGCCATGCACGCCGGAGTCGACATGGCCGGCGCGATGGGCGAACCGATCTATGCCTCGGCCAATGGCGTCGTGCTGCAGGCCGGCCGTGCCAATGGCTATGGCAACCTTGTCGAGCTGAGCCACGGCAAGGGTATCGACACCCGCTATGGCCATTTGTCGGCGATCCTCGTTCACCCCGGCGATCGCGTCCGCCAAGGCCAGATCATCGGCCGCATGGGCTCCACCGGCCGCTCGACCGGCACGCACCTGCATTATGAAGTCCGCATCGATGGCCGCCCGGTCAACGCCCGGCCGTTCCTCGACGCCTCGGCATTCGTGCTGGCAGCGCAGGGCGATGCCCAGCTGCAGGCCAGCGCGCCGGCCGAATTCGGACCCGTTCTCGAAGACGATCGCGTCGTCGCCTCGGCCGACAACGCCCGCATGACACCGATCCGCAACTACCGCTGAGCTTAACGCCGGGGAGGGCGCAGGGGCGGCGGGTCCGGGGGGACCTGCCGCCCTTGGCTTGTGAGCCCGCGCCGAAGCGCCTACATTGCCCACATGGATACCGCCCCCCGCCTGATGCCCGCTGCCGCTGCCCGTGTCGCCGTGATTGCGGCGCGCCAGGGTAAGCCGGGGCTGAAACTGCGGCTGGCCGTCGATGGTGGCGGTTGCGCGGGCTTCCAGTACAAGTTCGGGCTCGAAGCCGATGCGGCGCCCGATGACCTTGCCGTCGAAACCGATGGCATCACCATGCTCATCGATCCCGACAGCCTGCCATTCGTTGCCGGCGCCGAGGTCGACTATGTCGAAAAGATCGGTGCGGCGGCATTCGAGGTGCGCAACCCCAATGCCGCCAGCGGTTGCGGCTGCGGATCGAGCTTTTCGGTCTAGCCTCAGGCGTCGGCGAATAGCCCGACCGCCGCCGCCGCCATCGCAAATCGTTCCAGCACGGTTTCGAGCTGTTCGGCGGAATGTTCGGCGCACAGCGAGCAGCGCAGCAGGAACACCCCGGCGGGCGTTGCCGGCGGCCGCGACATGTTCACATAGACCCCCAATTCAAGCATCGCCTGCCACATGCGGACGGTGGTTTCCTGGTCGGGCATCAGCACCGACACGATGGCGCTTTCGGGGGTTGCGGTCGCCAGGCGGAAACCACGCGCGATCAGCCCGCCGTGGAGCTTGCGGCTCATGTCCCACAGCCGGGCGCGCTTTTCGCCCGCGTGCATCAATTTGCGGATGCTGGTCGCGGCGCAGGCCACGACGGCGGGTGGCAGCGATGCGGTGAACACATAGGGCCGGCAAACGAGGCGCAAGATCTCGAACTTGGGGTGGTTCGACACACAGAAGCCACCGACTGTGCCGACCGATTTCGAAAAGGTACCGATGACGAAGTCGACATCATCGGCAACGCCGGCGGCTTCATAAACACCGCGGCCGTTCTCGCCGAAAAAGCCCATGCCATGCGCTTCGTCGACCAGCACCATGCAGCCATGCGCCTTGGCGATGGCAACCAGCTCCTGCAGCGGCGCGATGTCGCCGAGCATCGAATAGACGCCTTCGAGGATGACCAGCTTGCCGGCTTCGGGCGGCAGCCGGCGCAGGCGCTTTTCCAGGTCTTCGGCGCTGTTGTGCTTGAAGCGCACGATATCGGCATTGCCGAGGTAGCAGCCATCGTAGATCGAGGCATGGCTGTCGGCATCGAGGATGATGAAGTCGCCTTTGCCGGCCAGCGTCGAGACGATGCCGAGGTTGGCGAGATAGCCTGTCGAGAACACGATGGCATGATCCATGCCATAGAAGTCCTTGAGCGCGTCCTCGCATTCCTTGTGGCCCTGGTAGGTGCCGTTGAGGACGCGGCTGCCTGTTGTGCCGGCGCCGAATTTCGCCAGTGCCGCTTGCCCTGCGGCGATGACATCTGGGTCGAATGTCATGCCCATGTAATTGTAGGTGCCGAGCAAAATCGTCTCGCGGCCATCGATCACCGCCTCGGTCGGCGACCGGACCTCCTGCATCACGATCGAGAACGGATCGCGCACGCCGGCCTTCAGCACGCCAGCACGTTCCGCGGCGAGCGCGTCGAATTTTGACAGCAGGTCGCTCATTTGGTGACGAGCCGCGTCACGGCATCGGCAACCTGGCCGATGGTTTCAAGATCGGGAAGCATGTTCAGTGGCATGACGATATCCCATTCGTCTTCCATGCTGGCGACAAGGTCCATCACCGTCAGCGAGTCCATCTCGAGGTCGCCGGCAAAGCTGGTATCCTCGGTCAGCACGACCTTTTTCGGGTTGAGCGGTTCGATCAGTTCGATGATGCGGGCGTAAACCTGCGCGCGGTCAGTCATGGTGGCTCCTGTGGTTGGCGGCGCTTTGCCAGCACAAAATGGCCAAAGCGGGGCCGAGTCTAAAGCCAACTGCGCTTGCGATAGCCGGCAACGGTATCGGCGATACCCGCGCCGAGATCGAAATTCGGCGCCCACAGGCCGGCGAGCGCCGCATTGCCGCCGCGCGCCACCCAGTCGGGATGGGCGATATAGGCGGCGCGGTCTCGGGTCAGCTTGGCCGACAGGCCGATGCGGGCGGCGAGGTGCAACATGGCGAGTGGCAGCGGCAAAGTGCGGACGCGGCGGCCGATCGCGGCGGCGATGGCGGCGGCGAATTCGGGGTGGCTGTGGCCATCCGTCGCGCCGTCGTCGATCTCGAGGATCTGCCGCGACGGCCCGCTGGCGGCAAGCGCCAGCAGCGCGGCCGCCAGATCGTCGACATGGAGGAGCGAAATGCGCCCAGGCGGCGCGATGTAGAGGCCACGTGTCGCCAGCCTGTATATGTCGAGCATCTCGCGATCGGCGGGGCCATAGACGCCGGGCGGGCGCACGATGACCCAGTCGCGGTCGCTCGCGGCGATCAGGCCTTCGGCCGCGGCCTTCGACGCGCCGTACATCGACAGTTGCGGCTCACGCGCGGCGAGGCTGGAGACATGGACGAAGCGCGCGACGCCGGCAGATTTCGCGGCGGCGAGCATGGCGGCGGTGCCGGCGACATTGCCGGCGTCGAAGCCGGCGCGATCCGGCGCGCTGACGACGCCGGCGATATGGATGACCGCGCTGGCGCTTTCGCACAGCCGGGCGAGCGCGGCCGGGTCGGCGAGGTCGCCCGCGACCCACCAGACCAGCCGGCGCGGTTGCTGGGGACGGCGGGCGAGGGCGCGTGCTTGGCCGTCATGCTGGAACAGGACCCGGGTGCCGACAAAGCCGGTGGCGCCGGTGATGGCAAGGGTCACTCGCTAATCGCGAATTCTGCCTTCAAGATCGCGATCAACGCTTTGGCTCGATCTTCGTCGATCTGAAGGGTTTGGCTCTGTTTCCCTGGGTTTTCGCGATCCTTCGACCCGAACGTGTCGAGTTGAAGCAGGCGTTTCTTGCCGTGCGTGCCGACGCTGTAGTGACACTCAACAGTGGTCGGCTGGAGGCGTACGGTGCTGCGAGTGCCGCGGCAGAAGGCCTGAATATATGCCAATGTTAGGCCGCCACGTCGAAGGGCTGAATCTCGCCGCTCAGATACTGGCTGCGCGCCTTCGACCGGCTCAGCTTGCCCGACGACGTCTTGGGCAGGGTCCGCGGCGGCACCAGTTCGACGACACAGGTCATGCCGGTGATGGCGCGGACTTTGGTTCGGATCGCTTCGCGCAGGATGTTGCGTTCGGCAACATCGGATGTGCGGCACTGGACCAGCACGGCGGGGGCTTCCTCACCCGATGGCGTGGTAATCGAAAAGGCAGCAATGTCACCGGCCTTGAAGCCCGGCAGCTGCTCGATCGCCCACTCGATGTCCTGCGGCCAATGGTTCTTGCCGTTGATGATGATCATGTCCTTGGCGCGGCCGACGATGAAGATCGACCCGTCGGACAGATAGCCCATGTCGCCGGTGTCGAGCCAGCCGTCGGGCGACAGCGCCGCGGCGGTCGCCTCGGGATCGCGGAAATAGCCGGCCATGACGCCGAGACCGCGCACGAACACCCGGCCGATCTTGCGGTCGGGCAGGATGGCGCCGGCCTCGTCGCGGATCTCGATGGTCAGGCCGGGGACGGCCTTGCCGCAGTTGACGATGGCGCGATAGCGGGTGGGCCGGCGCGCATCGGTGCGGCCTCCCGTGCTGCCGGAAAGCGTGCGTTCGTCGATGAGATCGGACACGATGCCCTGGCCCAGCGGCATGATGCTGACGGCGAGCGTCGCCTCGGCGAGGCCATAGCTCGGCAGGAAGGCGCTGGCCTTGAAACCGGCGGCGGCGAACACGTCGACAAAGGCCTGCATGACTTCGGGGCGGATCATGTCGGCACCGTTGCCGGCAACCCGCCAGCGCGACAGGTCGAAGCGTTCGGTGACGTTGATCGACGGCGAGATGCGGCGCGCGCAGATGTCATAGCCAAAGGTCGGCGAATAGCTGAGCGTGTTGTCCTTGTTGCGGCTGATCAGCGTCAGCCAGCTCAATGGCCGGCGCGCGAAATCCTCGGTGGCGAGGTAATCGACCGAAATCTGGTTGGCGAGCGGCGCCAGCATGCAGCCGACAAGGCCCATGTCGTGATACCAGGGCAGCCACGACACGACACGGTCGCCGTTGCCGGCCTCCATGCAATGGGCATGGCCGGCAAGATTGGCGAGCAGCGCCTCGTGCGTCACCGCCACGCCGTGCGGGAAACGCGTGCTTCCGCTCGAATATTGCAGATAGGCGATGTCGCCACGCTGGGCTTCGGGCAGCTCGACCACGGCCGCCGGCGTCGCGAAATAGGCGCTCCAGTCGTGCGCGGCGCACAGGCCCTCGGCCGATTGCTCGACCATCGCGAACAGGCCTTCGGGCGACAGCACCAGTTTCGGCTCGCAGCTGCGCAACTGGGTGGCGATCTGTTCGACATAGGCCTCGCGGCCGCCAAAGCTGGTCGGCAGCGGCAGTGGCACCGGATAGGCGCCGGCAAAGATGGCGGCAAAGAACGCGGCGGCGAAATCGGCACCGGTTTCGGCGATCAGCGCGACACGATCGCCGGGCCGCACGCCATCGGCGACCAGGCGCATCGCACGGGCGCGGGCATCGGTCGCGAGTTCGCGGTAGGGATAGGCGCGCACCAGATCGGCGCGGGCATCGTGGAAGTTCATGCCCTTTTCACCCAGCGCGGCGTAATCCAGCGCAGCACCCAGCGTGTCGAAGGCGGCGCGGCGATAGGCCAGGCCGTCGAAAGTTGGCGTTGGCTTCAAATCCAGGCTCTTGTCCAAGCCCTGTCTCCTTTGTCCCCCGCCGCTGCCGTTGTCCGGCATGCAGCGAGATGCGAATTCCCGGCGTGCAAACGCACGTGTGATTTCAGCCATGCCCCATGGGGGAGTTCAAATTCCGGCCCGATCATGGCACAAACAAGGCATGACAAAAGATTACCCCGATGATGACGGGGCGGAAGCGGCGAAAAGCCGGCGTCGCAAGCCGCGGCCGCCGCGCGAATACAAGCCGCGTGAGCCGCGCCCGATCGATGCGGCGCAGTTGCAGGAACTGGCGATCGGCTATGCCGCGCGCTATGCGACGACGGCGGCGAAGCTGCGGCGCTATCTCCAGCGCAAGCTTGGCGAGCGGCGGTGGACGCCGTCCGATCCGCCCGACATCGAGGGCCTTGTCGCCCGCATCACCACGCTCGGTTATGTCGATGATCGCGCCTGGGCGGCATCGAAACAGCGCGACCTGACGGCGCGCGGTTTCGGCCAAGGCCGGGTGCGCGGCGCACTCTCGGCCGCGGGGGTGTCGCGCGACGATGCCGGTGCGGTGCTGGCGCCGGAGGATGGTGCGCCGGCCAATCCCTATGCCCCGGCGATCGAATTTGCCCGACGCCGACGCTTCGGCCCGTTCGCACGCGACGGCGCGCCCGCCGATCCGGCGCGGCGCCAGCGCGAAATGGCGGCGATGGCGCGCGCCGGCCACGGTTTTGATGTGGCGCGGCGCGTGCTGGCGGCGCGCGACGAAGCGGCGGCGGCGGCCTTGCTCGACGATTGAAGCGCCATGGACATGTAACATTCGGCACTCCTGCCACGCTGACCCGATCACTTGAAATGCTGAGGCTGTTACGGCATTGTAACGATGGGTCAGGCGCCGGTCCCGAATGTCAGGCGTCCAAAGGCATGCCGCAGAGTCAGGGTCGCGTTCTCCAGCGGCAGCACAAGGGGGCAATATTGCCCGATGTTGCAACAGGAGGACCGTAAGCCATGACGATCGCAAAACGTTTTGCCGCCTTTGCCCTGCTCGCCGCGACCAGCCTTGGGTCCGCCGCTTCTGCCGCCGTCATCGACCTGACGACGCTGCTGGGCGGCACCTACGACATTGCCGACGAGTTCATTCCGATCGGCAGCTTCTACACCAACACCTATTTCGCTCCGGTAGCGATCACGGCCAAATTCACCGACCTGTTCGTCCAGGGTGATGAATATGGCGTCTATATCAACGGCGTGTTCGCCTTCAACGCGCTGTCGCCGGTGCCGGACGGGACGTTTACCAGCGATCCCGAAACGGCATTCCTGTCGGGCAAATACACCAATGGCCTCGTCAGCCTTGCCGCCGGTGACACGCTCTCGTTCACCGCGCTCACCTTTCCGGTCGGCTTCACCGACGGCACCCTCGCCGTCACTGCGCTGGGCGCCACCGTACCGGAACCCGCGAGCTGGGCGTTGCTGATCGCTGGCTTCGGGCTGACCGGTGCCGCCATGCGTCGCCGCGCGGCCCGTCCCGTCGCGGCCTGAACGAAAAAGCGCCGGGCGAGGGTGTTCCCCGCCCGGCGCGATTTCGATCCGGCGCTATTGGTCCGGCGTTCTCGGTCAGGCGTCGACCGTCGGCGGCGGCAGCGCCTTGACCTTCTTCGCGCGCGGCGGCTTTTTCGGCGCCGGCACGATCTCGAACGCGAGGTCGTTGTCCTTCAGATGGACGCGAACCTCGCCGCCATGCACCAGCTTGCCGAACAGCAGTTCCTCGGCGAGCGGCTGCTTGATCTTTTCCTGGATCAGCCGCCCCATCGGCCGGGCACCGTACAGCTTGTCATAGCCGCGCTCGGTCAGCCAAGCCTTGGCCTCGTCGGTCAGCCCGATATGGACATCGCGTTCCTGCAGCTGCAACTCGAGCTCGAGAACGAACTTGTCGATGACGCGTGCGACGACTTCGGGCGGCAGATAGTCGAATGCCACCACCGCATCGAGGCGGTTGCGGAATTCCGGCGTGAACATCCGCTTGATGGCTTCCTCGTCCTCGCCGACGCGCTGTGTCGACCCGAAACCGACCCCTTCGCGCGCCATGTCGGCGGCGCCGGCATTGGTCGTCATGATCAGGATCGTATTGCGGAAATCGACCGTCTTGCCGTGGTGATCGGTCAGCTTGCCGTTGTCCATCACCTGCATCAGGATGTTGAACAGGTCAGGGTGCGCCTTTTCGATTTCATCGAGCAGCAGCACCGAATGCGGCTGCTGGTCGACGGCATCGGTGAGCAGGCCGCCCTGGTCGAAGCCGACATAGCCCGGGGGGGCACCGATCAGCCGCGAGACCGAGTGGCGTTCCATATACTCCGACATGTCGAACCGCGTCAGCGGGATGCCGAGGATGGCGGCAAGCTGCTTGGCGACTTCGGTCTTGCCAACGCCGGTGGGGCCGCTGAACAGATAGCTGCCGATCGGCTTGTTGGGCTCGCGCAGGCCGGCACGGCTCAGCTTGATGGCGCTGGCCACCCGCTCGATAGCCTTGTCCTGGCCAAAGACAACGCGCTTCAGATCGGCCTCGAGCGTACCCAGCGCCTTCTTGTCGTCGGTCGACACCGATTTCGGCGGGATGCGCGCCATGGTGGCGATCACCTGCTCGACTTCCTTGACGCCGATGACCTTCTTGCGCTTGGCGAGCGGCAGCAGCATCTGCGACGCGCCAGTCTCGTCGA